>NZ_DGUZ01000019.1:205447-274513 GCF_002394865.1 Fibrobacter sp. UBA4297
ACAAAAAAAATCCCGCGAAAAGCGGGAAATTTAAAGGTCTTACATCATGTTCACTAAGAACAACAGCGCGCAACCGCTAAAGGCGACCACAAAGTTCACCACGAACTCTTCAAAAGCAGTCCGCTTCGGATCTTCATCCGTGCAATGGTTTTCGTCCCAGTATCCCATTTCAACTCAATCCCTGTAGATTATTTCTACATAGATTAATTTAACATATTTTAATCCAAAGTGGAACGCACTTTTTAAATATTTTTACACAACTGTATACAGGCAGACGCGCACCGTTTATTACTTTTTGCTTTCTTCAATCTTCTTGATGGGTTCGTCCATCATGCGTTCGGCAATGACTTCCGGAGTTTCTTCAGCCACGGCAGCGTTCGATTCTTCCGGCATCCACGGCTTGTCGAGGCTCTTTTCCCAAGACACGGTCGGAGCCTTCTGTTCTTCCTGGGAGGCATCCACAATCGGGAGGCCAAGGAGTTCGCGGGCGCGGTTGAGGGCAGCATCAATGTTACCGAGAGCGTTTTCTTCGCCAAGCTGGGCAAGCACTCCGGCACGGGTCAAAGCCACCACCGGCTGGGCATGCACACCACTCAAGAGGAGTTGCGTCCCTTCGCTCTTGCAACGTTTGAGCAAGTCTTCAATCATGTTGATACCGGCAGCGTCAATGCTAGAGACGCTACGCATGCGCAAAATCAAAATCTTCGGCTTTTCAGAGATGCGGTTCATCGTTTCCTTGAACTTGTCCACCGCACCAAAGAAGAGCGAACCTGCAAGTTCGTACACAAGCACGCCCTTCGGCACCTGGCGGCCGAGAGTATTGCGGGCAGCTTCGTCATCGTCATCCTTCAAGGCAGAAGAGACCGCTTCGACTTCGGCCACATCGCTCATGCGCTTGATGAAGAGCACAGCGGCAAGGAGCACGCCCACTTCGATAGCAACCGTAAGGTCGATAATCACCGTGAGGAAAAATGCAACAAGCATCACCGTCACGTCGCTCTTCGGAGCCTTGAACATCTTGATGACACTGCGATAACCGCACATATTGAAAGCCACCTGGAAAAGCACTGCGGCAAGGGCTGCCATCGGAATCATTTCGGCATACTTGCCAAGCACGAGCATAATGAGCAATAGAACGACAGCGTGAACAAGGCCAGAAACCGGGCTCACGGCACCGTTACGGATGTTCGTTGCGGTACGGGCAATAGCACCCGTTGCCGGGATACCGCCAAAAATCGGGCTCAAGATATTTGCGACACCCTGACCGAAAAGTTCCGTATTAGAGCGGTGCTTTGTACTCGTCATACCGTCAGCCACCACTGCAGAAAGGAGCGATTCGATAGCGCCGAGCATAGCAATCGTAAGTGCCGGCTGGAACACCTTTTGCATCATTTCGAGGCTGATATTCGGGAGGTGCGGCACCGGGAATCCGCTCGGGATGTGATTCTTCATGCCAATTGTCACCACGCCGTGACCGTTCACCGGATCGTCCCAGCCAAGGACCTTCACCATCACCGTTGCAACGATAATCGCAATGAGGGAGCCGGGAACCTTCGTGGTAATCTTCGGCCACAAGATGCAGACCGCGAGCGCGACAACGCCCACAATCACGGAATAGACGTTCATGGAACCAAAAGAAGAAACGTAAAGCTTGATTTTGCCCACGGCGTCAGCCGGGTCAGCGCTTGCAAAGGTAAGGCCAAAGAAGTTCGGAACCTGACCAAGCGCAATAATAATAGCGATACCCGCCGTAAAACCGACCGTCACCGGATACGGGATGAACTTGATAATCGCACCGAATTTAGCAAGACCGAAAATGACGAGGAAAATACCCGCCAAAAGTGTCGCCGAAGCAAGGCCATCGTAACCGTACTGGCTTACAATGCCGTAGACAATCACGATGAATGCGCCTGTAGGCCCTCCAATCTGGAAGCGGGAACCGCCCAACAGCGAGATGATGAAGCCCGCGATAATGGCGGTGTAAAGGCCTCGTTCCGGCCCCACGCCAGAAGCGATAGCAAACGCAATCGCCAAGGGGAGAGCCAAAATGCCAACAATCAAGCCCGACATCAAGTCGCTAGTGAAATCCTTGCGAGTGTAGCCGCGCTTGAAGCTACGAACGATTTCCGGGGTGATTGTCGAAACGACGCCTGTCAAATACTGCTTGACGGATTCCTTGGCGTGAATATCAGACATTGAAGGTCTCCATATTAAATTCGAGACCCAAATTTAGGAATTTACCCCAATTTCGTTAAGGGGGGTAAGATTTTTTTATAAAATATATTTTACAGCAGATCCTCGAACTTTTCCGTTTTCGACAAAAACACCCGAAGTCCTTGGTAGACCTCGGGTGAGCTTTTTTAGTGGCTAGTGGAATCCTATGGAGCCTATGGCGAGTCCTTGAGACAACGAACTGAAAACCCGTAGTACTTGGCGCAGGTGGCCAGGTACGTAACCTCGTACTTGGAGAGACGCTTTCTCGTTCACCTCAGTTACGTTGGTGACATCGTCACCGCACGCTGCAAGCAGCGCGATAACGGCGGCTCCTGCCGCGAAAGATTTTTAAGTTTTTATCGTGTTAATATAGTAAAATTACGTTGTGTTTAATAAAAAGCGCTTGGCTGTTGATGGTTGCATATAGCGCTGGATGACAATATCAAACGTTCAGAAAGACTGAATGCAAAAATTCGAACTAAAACTCGTTCCAGATGTCGTTGGGGAGTTTGCCAATGTCGCGGAAATCGAGCTTGCCGCTTGTTGCGGAATTCATGCTCACGAGACGTGCCAAGGGCTTGCCAGCACGTTCAATGACGATTTCTTCGTCCTTGATAGCGACCTGATTCAAGAGCGTCCCAAAATTCTGACGCATATCCATTGCTGAAACAACTTTCGACACGGCGAGTCCTTTTTTTACCAATTTAATTATTATTATAATTAACGTCAAACCCACGCGTTCTAGATCCTTCGACTTCGAACCTAACGGTTCTTCGCTCAGGATGACAACGTAAACGACATCTCAATTAAAATCAAATGGATCAAGAAGTTCGCACATTTTCGGTCACGCAGTACATGCGTTCGCTCAAGAACACCGTAGAATCAACGCCTGCGGTTTGGGTGCACGGGGTCATTTCGCAAATTGCGGAAAAACCGTCGGGAGTTTACCTGAGCATTGCAGACTTCGCCGATGGCGACGTGAAGCCCAAGGCCACCCTCGCCCTTTACTGCTACACCGCCAAATACGATGCGATTCTCGCCAAGATTTCTAGCCTTTCGCAGCCGTTTACGCTCAAGCACGACTTGAAAGTCAATTTTCTCGTGCGTGCGGAACTGTACATCCCGTACGGAAAGCTGCAAGCGCAAATCCTGGACATCGACCCTGTTTACACGATTGGCGAACTTGCCCTGACGAAGAGCGCCATTTTAAAGCGCCTTGCGATGGAAGGCCTGCTCGAAAAGAACAAGCAGCTCGAACTTGCCGACGTTCCGCTCCGCGTGGGGCTTATCACCGGTGAAAACACCGCCGCGTACAAGGACTTTACCACGCGACTTGAAGCCTCTCCGTTCGCCTTCGAAGTGTCGACTGTTTATGCGCGAATGCAAGGGAACGAAACCGAAGGGAGTATTATCGCCGCCCTAGAGCAACTTCAAAGCGACCCCAATTTAGATGTTGTCTGCATTGTGCGCGGCGGCGGCGCCAAGACGGACTTGAACTTTTTTGATAGCGAAGCGCTTTGCCGTGCGGTCGCCAACTACCCCACCCCCGTCTTTACGGGAATCGGCCACGAAATCGACCGTTGCCTTTTGGACGAAGTCGCTTACCTCTCGTGCATCACGCCAACGGATTGCGCGAAGCGTCTCGTGGAACGCGTGACGGATAGCTGGAACCGCATGACAGACGCGATGGCAAACATCGCCGATGGTGCCCGCGACCTCCTCTCCGAAAGCAACAAGCAACTCGGCACGATAGGAAACCAGCTCCAGCAAAAAGTTTTCGGGCTCATCCAGAACGAAAAATCCAAACACGTGCTGATGGCCGCTTCCATCAAGAAGGACACCGCATTTTATATAAAATCCGAGCACGAGCGCCTCGACCGTAACCATGAAGGTTTAAAGCAAGGTTCCCGCAAGATTCTCGACCTTGCAAAATCGCAGTTCGAGCTTGTAAACGAAAAAGTCAAGAACGCAGACCCCAAAACGACACTTGCCAAGGGCTACTCGCTCACGCTCGACGTAAACGGAAAGTTCATCCGCAAGGCAAGCCAACTCAAGAGCGGCGACACCATCAAGACTCGCCTCGCCGATGGCGACGTTTTGTCCGTGGTACAATAACTAGATCCTTCGACTTCGTGCTGCGCACCCCGCTCAGGATGACAAGCTCCGCACAGTCCCTAGCCAAACACCGGCAGGCTTTCGATTTTCTTGAACCGGTGAGTCACGGAATCCAGCTCAAAATAGCGCACACAATCGCCTAACGCAAGCATCACGTAGTTCGGCGTCAAAATTTGCAAATACTTGTTCAGCTGCTGTTGCAGCACGGGCCACGTGTATTCACCCGGAGCCTTGCACTCCACCAAAAGCCAAGGCTTGTTCAAAGGCGCCCCAGCCCGAAAATTATGCACCATGATATCCACGCGGTCCGCCGTCTTTACATCAATCGACGAAAGCGGAAACTCCACCGCAATCAGGTGCTCGGGGACCTTCACCACATCGAGCAAATAGCGCACCGTTGCCTGGCGAACATGCTCTTCGGGCGTTGCAGGGACTTCTTTTTTGCGAATCGGGTCAAATAGCGTATCGTGGGTCATTGGCGAGAATATAAAAAAAAGTGAAAAACGTGAGGAAAATCACCTTTATTCGCGCACAAAAAACGAAAATCTAAAAAACCAATTACCCCCAAAGAAGAATTCATATTATTTTTATAATGGCTTTGAGCCTTTTTTTGCCCAACGCCACGAAGGAGAAAATATGGATTTACAGGAATATGTCAATCAATTTGATTCGATGACCTGCATCATGTCCGTCGAAAAAAAGCCGAACGGCTACGGCAAGATGCGCATCGAAGTCGGGAACAAGGCATACGCCGCCTCCTTCGAAAAGCACGACGATTCCCTTATCGACATGCCTTATGGCAAAAAATTCGTCCCCGGTCTGGAATATACGGAATATTTGCCCAAAGATTTAAACTTCGAGCATTTCATTTACAGTAGCGCCGTCCTCAAAAAGCCGATGCATGCCTACATCCACCCCGAGAGATTTGATATTTGGTTCAACATTTTCAGCATGCCACTGGACTTTGACGATCCGCTCAAATGCTACTGCACCTACACACAGGAACTCTCAACCGAGATGAACACGGAGTCCATTCAAAGTCTTTCGACAAAGACGACCTCCGATGTTTTAAAGACCTGCATCAAGCTCCGCAGCACAAAGAACTTCCTCAAGACCATGGACGAGGTCATTGAAGACATCCGTAAAATTTGCAAGTCCAACTACTGCTGCATCATGCTGACCGACTTCAAGGCTCGCAAATGTTCCTTGTTATGCGAAAACACCGCTCCAGAAGCGGGGTACCACACGCTATTGGACTACCTGGACGATTCATTCATCAATTATGCGCAAACGTGGCTAGACGCCATCAACGGCAGCACATGCCTGCTCATCAGGAACGAACAAGAGAAAAATGAAATCAAGGAAAAATATCCTGAATGGTACCAGTCTATGCAGTACGCTCAAATTGAGCGCCTTGCCCTGTTCCCGCTCAACTACAGCGACGAGACAATAGGCTTTATTTGGGCTACGAACTTCGCCCCCGAAGAATCCGACCATATCAAGGAAACACTTGAACTTTCGACCTACTTTATCGCATCCGAAATTGCGAACTACCAGTTGCTCCAGAAGCTTGAAAAGCTGAGTTCAACAGACCTTCTCACCGGAGTCAAGAACCGCAACGCAATGAACAACCGCGTGCTCAAAATCTTGACTGGACGTGAAAGAGTGCCTAACCACTACGGCGTTATCTTTGCGGACTTGAACAGCCTCAAGACTGTCAACGACAATGAAGGCCATAACGCTGGCGACGAACTCATCAAAAACGCGGCCGACATTTTGAAATCGACATTCGAAAATGCCGAAATTTACAGAGCCGGAGGCGACGAGTTCCTGATTATTTCCATGAAGGACTCCAAGGAGATCCTGGACCAGAAAGTCGAAAAGCTCCGCAAGGATTCCGACGATCCCGAAAAAATCAGTTTTGCTGTAGGCTTCTATTACGAAGAACGAGGGGGCGACATCCGAGCCGCCATGCGAGAAGCAGACACCCTCATGTACGAAGACAAAAAGGCATTTTACAACAGGCACCCAGAATGCAGGTATCGTTAAATGATTGATTTGCAAAATATTGTAGATAAGTTTCACACGATGACAAGCATCTTGTCGGTCGAAAAACGTGATGATGGCAGAATCGGCACCATCCGCATCGAGGCCGCCAATGACCTGTATATCCGCTCTATGGAAAAGGAAGACAAGGACGGCAACGTCGTCTTCAAGCAGAAATTTGTACCGGGCGAATGCTACGAACGCTACATGAAAAAGGAACTGAACTTCGAGAACTTCTGCTACGAATGTGCCATCAAAAAGAAACCTGTACACGCCTACATCCGCCCCGAGCGCTACACCTTCAGCATCAACCTGTACATGATGCCGCTCGCCATCGACGACCCGAAAAAAGCGTACTGCACATATTCACAAGAAATTTCTTTTGAAGAAAACGCCGAATCGATGTCGAACATTTCGGCACAGACCGCAAGCAATATTCTAAAGACCTGCGTCAAGTTGCGCGGCGCCCAAAATCTGCAAAAGACCATGGACGAGGTCATCGAGGACATCCGCACCATTTGCAATGCAAGCTATTGCTGCGTCATGCTCACGGACTTTTGCGAAAACACTTGGTCTGTGTTCAGCGATTCCATAAAGAAAGACTCCGGCATACATTCCGTCCGTGAGCTTGAATCCGAAGACTTTGTCGAATACGCAAGATCCTGGAAAAAGACGCTGAACGGAAGCAACTGTCTGATGCTCAAGAACAAGGCTGACTTCGAAACAATCCGTCAGGACAATCCCGTATGGTACGCTTCACTCGTAGGCGCACATGTCAAGAGCCTTGTTCTTTTACCTCTGGATTACAATGGGGTTACACTCGGCTTTATCTGGGTTACCAATTTCGACACGTCAAACACGCTCTACATCAGAGAAACGCTCGAACTTTCGGCATTCTTTGTAGCCTCCGAAATTGCAAACTACCAGCTTTTGAACAAACTTGAACTACTCAGCAGCATGGACCTCTTGACGGGCGTCAAGAACCGTAATTCCATGAACAATCGCGTGACGCAGTTCTTGAACGGAGAAGTTCCGCACAAATCTCTCGGCGTCATCTTTGCCGACCTAAATGGCCTCAAGCCCGTGAACGACATGCAGGGACACGACGCTGGCGACAAGCTGCTAAAGGACGCTTCTCAAATTTTGAGAAACACCTTTGACGGTTGCGAATTCTATCGTGCCGGCGGCGACGAGTTCTTGATAATCGCCTTAGACAAGCCACAAGAAGAGCTCGAAGCAAAAGTCGAAAAGCTTCGCGAGAAATCGATGATGCCAGGCAACGTAAGTTTTGCGCTAGGGTTCTTCTACAACAAAGGCGAAGGCGACATACGCACGGCCATGCACGAAGCCGACGTCCACATGTACGAAGACAAAAAGCGTTACTACGACCGGTTCCCCGCCAACAGAAGGCGGCTATAAACGCTATTGACATTTTGCATGTGCGAAGTTATATTTGAAGCCGTGAAAATGATTTTTGGACAGTTCATCGCAGCGAAAGCGATTGCAGCAAGCCCGGCAGCAGCCCGAGCTATTATGGGGCTGTCCAGAGAAACCAAAATCTGTAAAGCTTAAAGCAAAAAACTCAGATTAAAAGTTTCAAAGGCAGCCCCGCAAAAGGCTGCCTTTTTTTACCCTAAAAATTTCCCCTAAACTTTAACCACAAACCAAAAAGGATAACGGGAATTCACGAAAATATTATTCTATAATTACGCTGTAAAACAAGTGAATTTTCGATACCGCTATAGGAGTCTAAAATGCGTAGAAGATTGTTGAGCGAAGGTGCTAAGGAACTTTCTTACGAAATCCGTGAAATCGTGAAGAAGGCGAACCAGCTCAAGGCACTCGGCTTGCCAATCCATTGGGAAAATATCGGTGACCCGATTGAAAAGAAATGTCAAGTTCCCGACTGGATCAAGGACATTGTCGTAGACCTCGTCCGCACAAACCGCAGCTACGGCTATTGCCCGTCCAAGGGCATGCTCGAAACGCGCGAATTCTTGGTGAAAGAAAACAACAAGCTCGGCGGTGCACAGATTAACGTCGATGACATCTTGTTCTTCAACGGCCTCGGTGACGCTATTGCCACCATCTACGGCCTTCTCTCGATGAACACACGCATCATCGGACCTGCACCGGCTTACTCCACCCACAGTTCCGCCGAAGCGGCTCATGCCCACACCTCCCCGATTACCTACCGCCTGCAACCGGAAAATCACTGGTACCCGGACCTCGAAGAACTCGAGAACAAGGTCAAGTACAACCCGAGCATCGCAGGCATCTTGATTTTGAACCCGGACAATCCGACCGGCATGGTCTACCCGCTTGACATTCTCCAGAAGATTGTCGACATTGCCAAGCGCTACGGCCTCTTCATCATCTGCGACGAAATCTATAACAAGATTACGTACAATGGCGCCCATGCTTATGCGCTCGCTGAATACATCGGCGATGTCCCGGGCATTGCGCTCAAGGGCATTTCCAAGGAATACCCGTGGCCGGGCGCTCGTTGCGGCTGGGCCGAATACTACAACCGCGACAAGGACGAACAGTTCGACGCCTTCTGCCGCGCTATCGACAACGCCAAGATGGTGGAAGTCTGCTCGACGACGCTCCCGCAGATGACGATTCCGCGAGTTCTCGGCGACAAGCGTTTTATGGAACACCGCAAGGCATTGAACGAAAAGATTGGACGCAGGAGCGCCATCATCAATGAAATTCTCTCCGACATTCCGGAGCTGTATTTCAACCCGACTTACGGCGCATTCTACAACACCATCATCTTCCGCGAAGGCACGCTCAACAACCACCAGACACTGAAGATCGACAATCCGATTATCAAGAAGAAAGTCGAAGAATGGTGCAGCAAAACGACGAATCTCGACTACCGCTTCGTGTACTACCTCCTGGGCGCAAAGGGCATCTGCGTTGTGCCGAGCACGAGCTTCTGCACGGACCTCAAGGGCTTCCGCGTGACGCTTTTGGAAGAAGACGAAGACGAGCTCCGCAGCGTGTTCACCACGATTCACGATGCAATTATTGAATACTTGCATAGTTAGTTGTTGGTCATTAGTCAATAGTCGTTGGTCAATAGTTATTAGTGACTGAAGTCCTGACACACAAAGTGTCAGGATTTTTGTTATAAATTCAAAAAACAACGCTCTCATGCGATAAGATTTTTTATGTTTATTGTATCATTACTAGGCATCGAGAGAACAACTTGAAAAAGATAATCTTCATTATTGCACTTTTCGTGGCAATTGCGATAACGGTCTGCATTCAAAAGCAGGGTGATGCAAAGTCTACAAAAAATCTCACGGTAATGATTTACAGCGAATACATTGATCCTGTATTGCTTGAAGACTTCCGTAACAAGACTGGCTACAAAGTGGAGCTGGAACTTTACGAAGCTCAAGAAGAAATGATCGCAAAGCTTATAACAGCGGATTCTGGCAAATACGATGTCATCATCGCATCGGACGTCGTTATCCCGCAAATGGTGCACCTCGGGCTTATCGCTCCTATCGATACTAACAAAATTCCAAACCACGTGAACGTAGCACCGCAATTTTTAGGGCAAGCCTACGACCCGACAAACACCTATAGCCTCCCCTATCTTTGGGGAACCACAGGCATACTTTTCCACGGGAATAAAATGCACCCCGACAGCGTAAGCTATTCCTTGCTTTTTGACGCCAAGAACACACAAGGAAAATTCAGCCTGCTCAACGAAAGCCGCTCTATGCTCAGCATGGCTCTCCAGGCAAACGGTTACGACGCAAACAGTTCAAAGCCAGAAGAGCTGAACAAGGCTGTAGACTGCATTTTGCAGGCCAAAAAAGACCCGCACTTCGCCGGTTTTGACGGATCTGACATCGGTAAAGACAAAATAATTTCCGATGAACTCTGGGCAGCAATTGTATTCAGCGGAGAAGCTATGGACGCAATCGACAAGGATTCCTCGCTTCAATACGTTATTCCAACTGAAGGCAGCTTTATGTGGGTTGATGCCATGACGCTCAGTAGCAAGGCAAAGAACATCGAAGGCGCGTACGCTTTTATGAACTACATCCTCGATGCTAAAATCGGGGCGAAGCTCGCCAAATCAATCAACTACGCAACTCCCAACAAGGCAAGCCTAGAAATCATTGACAACGATTTCAAGAACAACCGCGTCATAAACCCGAACAAACAAGAGATTAACCGCATGGTATTCCTCACGGACTTGGGGGATGCAGAAAAATACTTCGACGAAGCCTGGATGATTATCAAGACCCACTAATAATTCCGTTTATAAAAAAAGCCCGCACAATATAACTGTGCGGGTTCTTTTGTTCAGTTCAAAAAATTAGTTAAACCAGAAAGTTGCACCGATTTGGAAGCGCATATTTTTGAAGCCGACATTCGGAGCTTCGCTGTAATCAACCTCTTCTCCTGTTACAGATGCGATCTTAACAACGTCAATCATATCCGTAAAGCCCATCGTATAACGGAAGAACACGTCAAAATTCGGCATTACGGAGTAACCGGCCCCAGCGACAATACCAAAGTCAATATCCTTTTGCATCTGTTTAGGAACGTCAATAGAATTAGACATTCCATATGCAGAGACTTCCATTTCAGAGCTTACATTGAAGCCCAAACGGATACCCGCATCAATAAAAATCTGAGGATGAGCATTGAAGCGTACCATCAATGGGATATTCAAGTATCCCAAAGAAAAACCGAATTTCATACCAGAAATCATGGATTCTTCATCACGGTCAAGATAAACATCTTGTGATGCAGCCATACTCCTGTAAAACTCCCCAATATTCCAGTCAATAGAACGGTACTCGAATTCCAAGCCTGTAATAATCGACACAGTCGGAGAAACGTCTACTTTTACATCAAAACCACCTGTAAAGCCCGGTCCCCCTTCAAACTTAAACTTATCCGTATTGTCACCCCAAACTGTTCCATAGTTAAAAGCAGCATGAGCACCAAACTTCACATTAGCGAGAGCATTTGATGTAGAGTTTTCTGCAAAGACAGCACTAGTCACAACGAGTGCAGCCAACATAAAATTTTTCAACATGATTTTTTCCTTACAAAAAAGTTAAAAGTTTATCCTAATATAGAATAAACTTTATGTAAATACAAGTTATTATAAAAAATTAACATGGTCATAACAACATTTTTCACAAAAAAACTCCGCCAGCGCGGAGCTTCTTACAATGTTGTTACAAAATTACATTTCGTCTGATTTCTTTATCGGAATCGGCAAAAATGGCGGTTCAAGTTCCAGGCAAATCGGGCAGTGATCCGAGCCCTTGACATCGCTCAGGATTTCGGAGCTCACCACATTCGGCATGAGGGCGGCATCAACAAAGCCATAGTCCAGACGCCAACCCACGTTCCTTTCACGGGCGCCAAAGCGGTTCGACCACCAGGAATAGGCATCACGGGTATCCGGATGCAACGTGCGGAACGTATCGACAAAGCCGTTTTCGACGTACTTGTCCATCCAGGCGCGTTCAATCGGCAAGAAGCCGCTCACGTTCTCGTTTTCCTTCGGGCGTGCAATATCGATTTCCTTGTGGCAGGTGTTGTAATCCCCGACAGTCACCACATGCTTGCCATCGGCGAGCCACTGCTTGGAATTTTCAAGGAACGCGTCATAGAAGCGCAACTTGTAATCCAGACGGTCATCGCCCTGGCCACCGTTCGGGAAATAGATGCAGTTGAGCACCCAGTCCGGAAACACGAGCTGGAGCACACGGCCTTCTTCATCGAATTCCTCGATATCAAAGCCGTAATTGACAGCATCCGGTTCAATTTTAGAATAGACGGCTACACCACTGTAACCTTTCTTGCGCTTGCAGGCATTCCAGTAGGTATAATAGCCTTCACGGCTTGCAATTTCCGCAACCTGGCTTTTTTCGGCACGGACTTCCTGAAGGCATAGCACATCGGGATCGGTCGCCGTGAACCAATCTTCAAAGCCTTTTTTCAATACGGAACGAATACCGTTGACGTTCCAGCTGTAGATCTTCATTTTGACCCCAATCTCAATTTTCACGCCAAAGATAGAATATTTTTTTAATCTCTAAAGGGTAAAAGGCTCCAATCGGTCTAAAAAGTTTATAAAACTTTACAAAAATTCAACTACATGAAGAAAAACACACCTATTTTTCACATTTCAAAAAAAATTTTCACAATTATATTTAATAATCTTATATTTGTTGACATGAAGAATAAATTTTTGTTGTCATCTTGTTTCCTTGCAGTATCGTTCTTGGTAGGTTGCGCAGGTTCGTCCTCCTCCCAGAACGGTGAAGAACTCGAAGTTCCGACCGACCTTCCGCCAATTTGCCGCGATATCGACTTTGTCGCGAATCCCGACATGCGCGAAGTTTGCGGAGTCCGCAAGGCAAGCCGTCACAACATTGCGTATAAGAACATTCCTCAACAGCGTTACTTGATCAAACCGTCCGAAACGTCCATCGTCAAGACGAACGGCAAGTTGGAGCTTCGTTTCCAGAACTCCCTCCCAATCGACCTTGAAGGTCCGATTACAAACGAACTTGACTTTAGCCAGGAAAAGCGCCTCGAACGCGTCAAAAACACCTACGACTATTTCGAAATCACGCCCAAGGGGTCTGAACGTCTCCGCATTTTCAAGATGGGCATCCCGACGGACCGCGGAAACAAGTACAATTTCTGCTTCCGCATTCCAGAACGAAAGGGAAACGACAGGACCCGCAACAGGGCTATGGGCGTGAACATCGAAACCATGTCTTGTGCTGAATTCGACAGAATCACATCAAACCGATAAGTACAAAGTTTTCCACGCAATCCCGGCACGAACGCCGGGATTTTTTTTAGCATTCGCGGTCCTTTTTAGGCTAAAATGACATTTTTTATCCAACGCAATTTGCTAAATTATCGGGCGGTAAAAAAGTGAACGAAAACAAGTACATACACAACGCCCTGCGGCAAATCCACGTCGACACGCCCTGCTCGCCCATTTCCGGATTTTCGATTTCCGGCCTTGCGACGTACATACAGATTCCAGAACTGGATTTTTGCATTGACATGGGCGAATGCCCGCTCTCGGCAATTCCCCTGAACCACGTATTCCTGACTCATGCGCACGGCGACCATGCCCGTTGCCTGATGCGTCACCACAGTTTGCGCAAGATGATGGGCGTGGAACGCGATAGCGTTTATTACATGCCCGACTGCGTGAGTGAAAATGCAAAGGCTTGGATTAAGGCTGAAGCTTTGTTCGAAGGCGTTGGCGAAGCGAAATTCCGCTACCCGGAAATTGAACCCGTTACCGCAGGCGAATTGCAATTTTTGAGATACCGCAAGGATCTCGCGCTCGAAGCGTTCGAAGTCAAGCATTCCATCCCGGCGATGGGCGGCACGCTCTACTTTTACAAGAAAAAGCTCAAGGACGAATTCCTCGGGAAAACGCCCGCCGAAATCATCGAACTCCGCAAGAACGGTGTCGAAATCACGCGTGAAGTTTACGACCCGCTCGTGAGCTTTATGGGCGATTGTCTTGGCGAAAGCTTGCTCGACAACAGCCGCGTTTTCCAGTCGAAGGTGCTGATTACGGAATGCACATTCCTCGACGACGGCGAAGAAGCAATGAGCAAGAAGAAGGGCCACAGCCACTTGAAAGATATTGTACATGCGCTGAACGAGCTTGATGATGAAATCAAGTGCGAAAAAATCATCTTGAGTCATTTCTCGATGAAGTATTCCGAAAGGCACATCCGCGAAATGCTTGACAAGTCCATTCCGGAGAAATTTAAGGAGAGGATCGTAGCGTTTATCTAGACGAGAGAACGGCGCAAGCGCCTACAGACAACAAATGCATAAGGCGAGAGTCGCAGACATGCTTGAATGGATATGACCGAGCCTAGCATTTGGGACATAAGCGAAGCAAATGTACAAAGACGAGAGTGTGCGAGATGCGCGGGCAGAAAAAAGTTTAATAGGAACAAAAACATGGCAGAAGAAATCAACAACGAAATTTTAGAAGAAGAAAAGGCTCCGAAAGAAGTCGTGATTCCGGAATTTTACCGCGACTTGAGTCAGGACCCGCAAATGAAGGCGCTGTGGCATTATGTGTTCCGCACGAATGGCGACCGCAAGCCCATCAAGACGCCGGACGGAAAGCCGCACAAGCTGGACTTCACCTGGAAAGACATGTTCCCGAACGAAAATGGACACATCGAAGTCGAAATCGGAAGTGGCAAGGGCAACTTCATGACCGACTACGCCGAGAAACATCCGGATTACTTTATCATGGGTAGCGAATGGGACTACACGTGGGCAGCCTTTGCGCACGAACGCATGGAAAAACGCGGTATCGTCGCTCAAGGTAACGCGGCCATGTTGCGCGGTGACGTTTTCTACTTCTTGCGCGATGCGGTGAAGGACAACACGGTCGATGCGTTCCACATGTACTTCCCGGACCCGTGGCCAAAGGAACGCCACCACAAGAACCGATTGCTCCGCCCTGACTTTCTCGATGAAGTCGCCCGTTGCTTAAAGCCGGGCAAGCGCATTTTCTACTGGGGTACCGACCACAAGGAATACAACGAAATCGCGCTTGAAACATTTGACGCCTATCCGACTTGCAAGGTGCTTGTCCGCAATACGGCTGAGCCCACCGAAGGCATTATGACCGGTTTTGAACGCAAGTACAAGAAAGAAGGCAGACCTATTTATAGAAGTATTATAGAGTTTGAAAAATAGGAATTAGTCAATGGTCATTAGTCAGTAGTCAATAGCAGCAACTAGCAACTAACAACTAATAACTAATGACTAATAACTAGAAATAATCATGTTAAAGCAACTCACAATAAACAGCTTTACACTCATTGCCGAGGCAAGCGTCCCGTTCCATGAAGGTTTTACCGCTATCACAGGTGAAACTGGTGCCGGCAAGTCCGTCCTCATGAAAGCGCTCCGCATGGTCTGCGGAGACAAGTCGCAAGCTTCGATGGTCCGCACTGGCGAAGAAAAAGCGGTCATCGAAGGAACATTCGACATTTCGAACGAACCCGAAGTCAAACAAATTCTTGCAAAGTTAGAACTCGATGACGACGATGAACTCATCATCCGCCGCGAGATTCTTGAAAACGGAAAGGGACGCGCCCGCGTGAACGGCTCCGTCGTTAGCCTCTCGGATTTGCAGGAGCTTGGCGAATCGCTTATCCAAATGCACGGACAGAGCGAACAGCTTTTATTGCGCGACATCCGCACGCATGCAAAAATGCTCGATGAATATGCAGGCAATAGCGAGTTGTTGATAAACTATTCAAAAAGCTACAACGCCTGGAACAACGTTCTCGCCGAAATTCAAAAGACTGAAGCGCACGCTAAAGATCTAGCGCAGCAAAAGGACTTTTTGAAATTCCAGTACGATGAACTTTCAAAGGCGTCACTCCGCGATGGCGAAGAAGAAGAGCTTGAAGAAAAAGTCAACGTTGCAAGCAAGAGCGAAGCGGAACACAACCTGCTAAATGAAATTCAGGGATTGATCGGTTGCGACAACGGCATCTTGGAACAGGTCCAGAACCTTCAGTACAAGTTGCGCAGCCTTGCGCAAAAGATTCCGCATTACGAAGAAGACTTGAACGCTCTCGTCGAAGTCGCAGACCCGTTCGAAGGAATCTGCAAGGACTTGCAGAGGCTCCGCCCATCAAAGTCCATGAGCCCTGTTGAAATCGACCGTGCGAATTCTCGAATTGCAACGATTCAAAAGCTCAAGCGCAAGTACCGCACCGATGTTGCAGGGCTTATCGCGCTCACCGAACAACGTAAGCAGGAACTCGACAGTCTCGAGAATCTCGATGCCGACCTCGACGAACTCAAGCGCAAAGCAGAAGCCCACAAGGCAGAGACCTACCGCCTGGCGGCAAGTCTTACCGAGAAGCGTAAAGAAGCGGCACAGCGCTTTGACTCGGCCGTGCAAGAAATCTTGCACAGCCTCGGTATGCCGAAAGCCAAATTCTTTACAAGCATCACGGAGCAGGACCCGACACCAAACGGCGCCGACCGCATCGAATTCTTGCTCGCCCCGAACCCGGGCGAAGGCGAAAAGTCGCTGCAAAAGGCAGTCTCCGGCGGTGAACTCAGCCGTGTGCTGCTCGCCATCAAGAGCGTCATGGCAGAACTTGACAAGGTCCCGCTCCTGATTTTTGACGAAGTGGATTCCGGAATTTCGGGCGAAACAGGCAACAGCATTGGCGATGCACTCCGCAATTTAGGCAAACATCACCAGGTGCTCACCATCACCCACTTGCATCAAGTCGCAAGTCGAGCCCAAAATCAGCTCGCCGTGAGCAAAAAAGAAGTGGACGGAAGGACTTTTACGTCCATTATTGACCTCGACAAGAACGGTCGTATCGAAGAAATTGCTAGAATGTTAGGTGGGACATCCGAAACAGTCCGCACCCATGCAAAACAGCTGTTGGAGAATAATTTATGACAGAACCAGAAAAAACTTCTGATGTTCGTTTAAGGTCACGCATTTGGAGCATCATGCGTGCTCTCATCTTTGTCTGTGTCATAATCTTCATCTGGAAAGACTGGACCACGATGGCGTGCTCCTTTGTAGGCATAGCACTTATCATGGGATGGGTCAACTTGTTCCAGCTCAAGAGCCAGGAAATTGAAAAGCCCTATTACCGACTTTGGCTCAACACCATCGACGGATTTTTGCAGTTCATCGTGATGGCAAGCATTTTCTTCCGCGACTTGATCCAGAACGAAAGTGCCGAGAAGATTCTTGGCGTCGGTTGCGCCGTCTTGCTTGGACGACTGATAGCCCACACGCTATTTTCGCTCGGCGTTCTCCGCGAAGGCAAACAACTCCCCCGCAAGCGCCGTTGGAGCAAACTTGCAAATCTTTCTGTCACAATTACGATGGGCGTATACTTGCTGAACTTGGAAAATTACCAACAAATTATGATGGTCATTTCCATTTTGCTCATAGCCGCATCCACTGCAGCATACGCGTACTGGTACTACCGCGACCCCGCACACCGCAAGCCGCTTTCGATTGCAAGCCAGCTCACCATGAGCCGCATTGTGCTCACGCCGTTTTTCCTTTGGGTGTTCTTCTACGATAACGATCTGGATTACAGCAACAACAACATCGTCTTTAAAGTGCTTTCGCTCGTGATGGTGCTCGGCTTCATGCTCACGGACTTCTTGGACGGCAAGCTCGCCCGCGCGATGGGCGAAGTCAGCACGCTCGGCAAATACCTTGACCCGTTCAGCGACAAGATTTCGAACATGACGATTTTCATGTGCTTTATCGCTACAGGCTATGCGCCCGTGTGGATGGTCGCTTTGATTTACTTCCGCGAATCTAGTGTGGAAACGCTCAGAACGCTCGCCGCAAGTGAAGGCCTCGTGATGCCCGCACGTCGTAGTGGCAAGTGGAAAACCGCATTGCAAGGCATCGGCATTGTCGCGATTCTTCTTGGCGCTATCGATCCGGTCCGCGCATTGATTCCAGGATTTGAAAGCATTTGGCACCAGTTCCCGATTGTCGTGATGGGCATCATCACCACCATTACAATCATCAGTGGAATTGATTATTTCTATGCAAGCAAGCACATTTTGAAAAAATTCGTCTAGTGCGAATTCGCTCACAAACTGCGAAAAAAGTATAAAAAAAGCTTACTATAGAAAATACTCTGCTTTTCACTCTTGCCAAATCCATTATAATTTTCTATATATGGGACAACCTCGACGCGGGGTGGAGCAGTTGGTAGCTCGTCGGGCTCATAACCCGAAGGTCGCAGCGTTCAAGTCCTGCCCCCGCTACTAAAAAGACGCAGATTTCAATCTGCGTCTTTTTTGTTTTGTCATTAACAATTAGATTTTAGATCACATAATAGATATTCTCTAGTAACTAGTAACTTAAAACTAGTAACTCCAAACCCTTTTCCTGCATTATCTAAGTTCTAAGCTCTAAGTTCTACCAACTAAAATAAATATATTTACAGCATGTCTCGCATTTCAGAACAAGAAGCTCTCGATTTATTTATGAACGCACCGCTCGATGAACTTTGCGCACGCGCCAATGCTGAAAAAGAAGCGCGCCACGGCAAGTCCGTTTACTGGGTGAACAACCGCCAAATCAACTACACGAACGTGTGCGTGCTGCACTGCAAATTCTGCGCCTTCAGCCGCATCAAAAAAGATAGCCCGACGGCTTACGACTGGAATTACGAAACCATCCGTGACAAGGCCGCCGAAGCGATTAGCAAAGGCGCCCGCGAATTGCACATTGTTGGCGGGCTCCATCCCGACCATCCGTTCGATTACTACATCGAGATGTTGCGCAAGCTCCGCAAGGAATTTCCATCCGCAAACTTGAAAGCTTTTACCGCCGTTGAAATTTGCCACTTCGCCAAAATTTCTGGCCAGACGCCCGAACAGATCATGGCAACGCTCAAGGACGCAGGCCTTGACGCCCTCCCCGGTGGCGGCGCCGAAATTTTAGTACAAAGTGTACGCGACAAGATTTGTCCGGGCAAAGAAACCGGCGAAGAATGGCTTGACGTCCATCGCGCCGCCCACAAGCTCGGCATTCCGACGAATGCGACCATGCTCTTTGGGCACATCGAAAAAATTGAAGACCGCATCGCGCACATGAAGATGCTCCGTGACTTGCAAGACGAAGCGCCGGGATTCTTCGCATTCATCCCGCTCGTGTACCACCCGGAACACAACGCGCTCCACCAGATTGTCCCGAACATCACAAGCGAAGAAGACATCCTCCGCACGGTCGCTGTTTCTCGTTTGTTCTTGGACAACTTCCCGCACATCAAGGCTTACTGGATCCAGATGGGCATCGAGACTGCCATGAAGGCACTCCACGCCGGCGCATCGGATTTGGACGGTACGATTATCGAAGAGAAAATCACGCATGCTGCTGGCGCCACGGTCCCCGTGGGCATGAGCCCAGAACGCATGCAAGATCTCATCAAAAAAGAAGGCCTCGTTCCGGTGGAACGAGACGCCTTGTACGAAAGATTTTCTTAAGAGAGCGCACACTCGATAAGTGCGCCGTTCTTACGCGAGCACGCCAATTTCCTTGAGGTAGCGGCCCAGCGCATCTTGCCATGTGGAGAGCGGCTTAAAACCAGCTTCCACGAGTTTGCTCTTGTCCAAACGGCTATTGAACGGACGGGCGGCCTTCGAGAGTCCGTATTCCGCAGTCGTCACTGGCAACACCTTTGTCGGGAGCCCAGCCTGCTTATAGATTTCCTTCGTGAAATCGTACCAGCTGATGAATCCGCCTTCGTTCGTAGCGTGATAGTAGCCGTACTTGTCCGTTTCAATCATATCGACAAGGAGGCGGCTCAAATCGAGCGTGTAAGTCGGCGTACCAATTTGATCGTAAACGACGCGGACGGTATCGTGCGTTTCGCCCACCTTGAGCATCGTCTTGATGAAGTTTTTGCCATTGAGACCGAACACCCAGGCAATTCGAACAATGAAATACTTTTCAAGCATTCCACTCACAGCAAGCTCGCCCTTGAGTTTGGATTCGCCATAAACGTTGAGCGGTTCGTAATCCTTGCAATCCGGTTTCCACGGAGAAGTGCCACGACCATTAAACACGTAGTCCGTGCTGATGTAAACCATCTTTGCATCGATTTCTTTTGCAACGCGGGCAATGTTTTCCGTGCCTTCGGCGTTAATCGCAAAGACCTTTGCCTTCTTGTCTTCGTCTTCGGCAAGGTCCACTGCAGTCCAGGCAGCGCAATGCACAATCACATCCGGCTTCACGTTCTTGATGGTTTCTGCAACCGCAGCTGCATTCGTAATATCCATCGGAACATAAGGCATCGTGGTCACAGCGCTTCCATCAGCCACGCCGGAATAAGCCGGAGCGATATCACTACCGACACCTTCGTAGCCACGCTTTGCAAGTTCATTCATCACATCGTGACCCAGCTGGCCACCGACACCAGTTACCAAAACTTTCATAATAAAACCTCTTGTCGGAATATAGCAAATAACAATGATTAGTTACTAGTTACTACGGTCGACCCCTACGTCATTCCGTTACGTCAGAGCGCCATGACACAGAGAGTCTGTCAGCCAAGACGTTTTTTTCAATTTGCAAATTTCTATCTTTGGCCTCGATGTTTGAAGCGTTAAATTTTCACTTTTCGGCATACGACTGGCTGCTCGTCTTTATGGTTACCGCCCTCGGTACCCTGAGTGCCTACCTCAAGGACCCGCAACTCAAAGCGGTCACTGCAACAATCCCCATCCCCTGCGGTTTTGCCTACATCGCCGTCGGCCTCCCGATGGGCACCGAAAATGCAGTCTCGGGCTTCATGTGCATGTTGTACGTACACATTGTACGCATTCTCCACTACAAAGTAAAAGTTCCAATTGTACCGTCGATTATTGCCGGGCTCGCGTTTTTCGTTGCACTCGGAACATTTTTGCATTCGCGCATCCCTGAAGGCGAAACGTACTTTATCGGTGCCTGCATTTTTGACTTTGTCATCGGCGTGATTTTCTTCCAAAAGCAAAAGTACAAAGCCGGCGTACGCTACAAGACTCCGCTTCCCGTTTACATCAAGGCGCCCGCCATTGCAGGCGTCGTTTCTGGGCTCATGTTCATCAAGCACTTGATGGGCGGTTTTTGCACCAGCTTCCCGATGATGAATTCCATCGTAAGCTACGAAAGCCGTTACTCGCTCGGCGACCAATGCAGACAGCTCCCGCTCTTCCTCATCGCAGGGCCATTCATGTTCGCAACCATGCGCTACATAGAAATCGGTTTCGGACTCAACCACTGGATTGTGCTCCTCATCGGTTACATCGTTTTCGCCTTCATTTACTGGCCGCTCAACAAAGAGCTCAAGCGCCGCAACGAAATCAATTACAATTCCGACAAGCCCGCCGAATCAAAAACATAAAAAAACACGTTTTTTTGCGTTAAACGCCCCCTCAAAAACAGCCCTATGCATATAAATCTTCTTTTTTTCAGGTTTTATATGCATTTTTCCACAATTCTAGTACAAATTAACCATACAATTATCCAAACAGGTAGTTTTCCATGCATATAAAAACTCCCCAAAAAGCCTTTTTATATGCACCATGCACCACAGCAAGTAATTAATTTATTCATAAAACACATATAAAAAGCATCATTTTGACCTTTTTATATGCACGTCCCGCCTTTTTAAGCGCTTTTTAAGCGCTTTTTCAAACGCATATTCACCCCAAATCATCCAAAAGCAGCTTTTTAAAGGTTTTTAGAAAAAATTTACTTGAAGAAACCCCTCAACATAAATAGATTTAGAGGGATAAAAACAAGGAATTTCACACAATGCATAAAATTTCCCGCATTTCTTTAGCTTTTACCGGGGCAATCCTCTCCGCCTCGCTATTGGCAGCCTGTGGCGACGAAAATGCGACAGCCGCCTTCAACAATTTCGCTAATCAGAGTTCTAGCGATCAGGCCCAACCATCAACGATTTCCAGCTCTTCGACCGAACAGCTCCCAGCAAGTTCCGCAGACGCAAACTCCAGTTCTGCAACAGCTCCGGACGGCATTTCCAGTTCCTCGGATGCAGGCGTCCCACCCACCCAGTCCAGTTCCTCGGCCGGGAATGTTGAGCTCGACCCAGGCTGCGTAGAAACACCTGTCGCTGCAATCCCCATTGACACCAACGGCCTTGCCGACATCGCCGATGTATTCAAGAGCGTCCGTTGCAACGAAAAGGCCGTGTTCGTCATCCGCCATGGCGAACGTGAAGATGGCAAGACTAGCCGAGAAACTCCCCTCACCTACTACGAAGGCGAACCGGATTCCATTGGCGGTGAACCCACTGATGGCATAAGGCAGGCTCAAGCCGTCGGCAAAAAACTCATCAGCGCTGAAGACTTTGTTTTCTCGCACACCAACTACGTTCGCACAGAACAGACATGCCTCAACATCGCAATCGGTCGCGGGCAGCAAACGTTCCCACATGACACAACAGAACTATATTCCATCAGCTGGTTCAAGAAAGACAGCGAACGCTATAAGTTCCTTGACGATTCCACAGGAAACGTCCGCTTGGTTATTGCGGGCTGGGCATTCGACAACCTCTATGCAGAAGTCTTCTACAACCTCAAAGAAAAGTCCGAAGAAATTGTGAAAAAAGACATCGCTCCGGGCTACGCATCCATGAACAAGTACCGCGTCATCTGCACTCACGACGATTTTGTCGTCCCGTTCACAGCATACGTTTCCAACGGAACCGTGAACTACAAATACCACGTTACAAGTCACTGGCCGTACTTCTTGACCGGTGTCGCCGTCATCATCGACAACAAAGACCAAATCAGGTACGTTCCGTTTAGAGGCCTTGGCATCGGCGTGGAATAACAACTTCCCGGCATCTGCAAAAAATCGCCACATTTAGCATTTTTTAACAAGAATCCTCGAAAATTGACTGATTTCGGGGATTTTTTGTATTCGAAGCACAATCCTCAGCACGCTTCAAAATGTTCTCAAAATATTTCTCAAATTAAGGTTTATATAACAACCTCTTTTTCAAATTTTAATATATATTATCTATAGTTGTTAGGGTTTTAATTGTTCTCAAAATTCCAACGGAGACGATATGTTTGGTAAAATTTCAATGGTCGGCATCACCGCACTCACTCTCGCCACAAGTGCAAGCGCCGAAAAATACGAATGGGGCAATGTCCGCTTTGATGGCGGTGGATTCGTTTCTGCCGTAATGTTCCACCCCAAGGCCAAGAACCTGCTGTACGCACGCACAGACGTGGGTGGCATTTACCGCTTTGATTTTGAAAACAAGACCTGGATTCCGCTGATGGATTTCATCTCGGAAAACGACAAAGGTCTTTACGGCACCGAAGCTTTTGCACTCGACCCCACCGACCCCAAGCGCATTTACGTACTCGCCGGCACCGGCTATTTTAGCAAGGGCCGCACAGCAGTGCTCCGCAGTGAAGACTTCGGCGCTACCTGGGACACAAGCTATGTAGAGATGCTCGCCCACGGCAACGGCATGGGCCGCCAGACTGGTGAAAAACTCGCCGTGGACCCCAACAAGCCAAATATCATCTTCTGCGGAAGCCGCACCAAGGGCCTTTACAAAAGTACCGACTACGGTAAAACTTGGACAAGCGCCTACAAGGTCGCCCTTTCTACCGCAACCGAATCTAGCCTGAACGGCGTGAACGGCATTAGCTTCGTGATGTTCGACGAATCGCAGGGCAAAAACGCCGACGGTTCCACCAAGACCATTTACATCGGCATTTCTGAAACCAAGGACAATTTGCAGGTAAGCCACGACGGCGGCGCCACCTGGGAAGCCATCAAAGGCGTCCCCACAGGACTCATGCCGCACCGCGCAAAGATTGTTGACGGAGACATGTACGTAACCTTCGCCGACGGCCCTGGCCCATACAACATCGCAAGCGGCGGTTTCTACAAGTACAACATCGCCGGCGGCACATGGACCGACCTCACCCCGAGCGATTCCGTGGAACACGAAGGTAGCACCACCAAGAGCTACGAAAAGGACAAGAGCTCTTACGGCGGCGTGGCCATTGACCCGTCGGACAAGAACCATATCGTGATTTCGACATTGGGCAAGTACACCGGCCGCCACGTGACCAAAGACGAAAAAGAGAATTACGGCGACCGCATCTACGCCACCACTGACGGCGGCAAGACCTGGAATCACGGACAGCATTACAACGACATTCCGAACATTGACGCAAACGGCACCGACTGGATTCCGGGCAATGCCATCCACTGGGCAGGTTCCCTCGAAATTAACCCGTTCAACAACAAGGAAGCTTGGGTCACAAGCGGTAACGGCATCTTTATGACTGAAGACGTCTCCGCAAAGGTTCCCCTTTGGAAATTCATGTCCAAGGGCATCGAAGAAACCGTGCCGCTCGACATCGTGAGCATTCCGGGAGGCCCGCTTGTCACCGCTATTGGCGACTATGACGGCGCAGTTTACACGGACATTAAGCAGAGCGCCCAGCGCCACAAGCCGACAATCGGCACTACCGAAAGCATGGGTTACGCCCCGCTTACCGGAAGCTTGGTGCGCACAGGCGTGATTACCGTTTACGGCAAGTACGATTCACAGAACTTCAACGTGATGTACCGTTCCGATGACATGGGCAAGACCTGGGACAGCGTAAAGACCACACTCAAGGGCCCGAAGGGCTTGGTGGTACTTTCTGCAGATGGCAAAATCATGTTGCACCGTCCAGACCAGGGCGCAACAGTTTACCGCTCCGATGATAATGGCGCCTCTTGGACCGCCGTCGAAACCGGCACGCAGACAAACTATTCCCGCATTGTCGCAGACCCCGTAGATCCTAAAACATTCTACGTCATGGGCGGTATGGGCACGCTTTACAGATCCACCGACGGCGGTAAGACTTTTGCTGAAGCTGAAGCACGCTTGCAGAACGAACAGGCTGGCGAATACTATAATGGCGGCGGACTCATCCGCACGGTTCCCGGCAGAGAAGGCCACCTCTGGGTTCCTGTAGACCAGTCTCAAGTTTGGCTCCCGAAGGGATTCAGCGAAAACGGACTTGCCTACACCGAAGACGGTGGCAAGAGCTGGAACCATTGCGAAGGCGCATCGACCGCAATCGCCGTGGGCATCGGCAAGGCCAAGGATGGAGCCGACTACGAAACCATCTTTATCTGGGGAGCTGCAAAATCAGGCGATCCGATTGGCATTTACCGCAGTACAGACAAGTGCAAGACATTCGAACGCGTGAACGACGACTTGCACCAGTTCGGCGGTCCGGGTAACGGAAACTTCGTACAGGGCGACATGAACACCTTCGGCGTTGTTTACATGAGCACCGTGGGTCGTGGCACCATCGTGGGCGCTCCGGAAGGCACTGAATTTGTCGAAGTTCCGCCGACAGGACTCAACAAAATTACGCGCAGCATTGGCAAGGTAACGCTCACGCAGCAGAACAGAACTTTGCTGGTAAACGTCCCGAGCGAAAGCAAGCTCGAAGTCATCGCGCTGAACGGCAAGACGCTCCTTACAGCAGACGTAAACGGCAATAGAAGCGTAAGCCTCAAGAAACTCCCGACCGGCAAGTACATCGCAAAGGTTGTTGGTACTAACGGCAAGTTGCTCTTGAAAAAAGCTATCGCAATTAAATAAACCGCATTAACGAAATCGCCCGCCCAGCGGGCATGACAACAACAAAAAGTTTCAATAATCATCAATCCCACACTTAAAAAGGCTAGAGTCCAAAGCGAACGCTTGCAAACTCTGGCCTTTCTTTTTTGCTATGTTATAAGGAGGCCCGCTCTGCGCAAGCGTGACAAGGACTTAAAGCACGGCAATTCCCTATGCAAGAACTGACTTTTAAAATCATCGCACGAATCAAAAGCGACTTTCACGAAAAGTTTGGCATTCCGCGTCAAAGTGGACTAGTGCAAAACTTGCGCTCGACCATACGCTTTGAGCCGGATTTCAGCAATGCGGATGCACTCCGCGGTCTCGAGGGATTTAGCCACCTGTGGATTATGTGGATTTTTTCGGAGAATATTCGCAGCACATGGAGCCCGACCGTGCGCCCGCCAAGACTTGGCGGCAATAAGCGCCTCGGCGTTTTTGCCACACGTTCGAGCTTTCGCCCGAATCCGATCGCACTTTCTTGCGTAAAAATCGAAAGCGTCAATCTCGATACGCCCGAAGGTCCAGAAATTGTTGTGAGCGGCGCAGACCTCATGGATGGCACCCCGATTGTTGATATCAAGCCGTACCTGCCTTACACGGACGCCCACCCCGAAGCGGTTGGCGGCTTTGCAGACGCAGTGAAGCAAAATAAGATTCACGTCAAGAATCCCGAAGCGCTAAAAAACCTGAGCGCAGACAAGCAAACGGCGCTTATAGAAGTCCTGGAGCAGGACCCGCGCCCCGCCTACCAAAACGACCCCAAACGAGTTTACGGATTTACCTTCGCCGAATTTGAAGTCAAATTTAAAGTCGTTGGCGAAGAACTGGAAATCGTGAGCATTGAATAAGTGTTTCCGCAACATTTCATTCTTAAAAAAGGACGTTTTTTCCCAAAAAACATGCTACTAAAATTAAATTTTCAATGATTTAGTAACACATTTCGCTCTTTTCCACCAAAAGCAATAAAGAAAGAGCCCCGCGTAAAAACACGGAGCCCTTAGCATTGAGGAGAACTTATTATTGCAAATTCACTCGCTGTACAATTTGCGACGACTCAGTGATAACACTCATCATATAAACGCCCGACGGCACCTTTTTCTTGGAAATCAAGACATCGTGTTCGCCAGCGCTCAATATGCGATTGACACTGACAACTTCGGCACCAAGCACGGAATAAAGGCGAATATTCACAAAGCCCGATCTTGATAAAGTAAGCGGTACTTGTACAAAGTCACCCGCATAAGAAACCTTACCGACATAAAAAGCGTAGATTGCATTCGGGATGGCAACACCTCCAACCGTAGAAGAGCTACTATGGTGGTGAACCTCCGACGAGCTAGAGGATTCAACCGGAACGGAACTCGAGGAACTTTTCGCTTCCGATGAACTCGACGGTGTTTCGCTACTGCTCGATTCCGCAACAGGATCCAACTTATTTCCAAGGACTTCAATCATCTTTTCAGCATAGCGTTTACCAAATTCGCGGTATTCCTGCGAGATAAAGTGGACATTCTGTCCATCGCCCAGCGCCTGGTTAAAGCCTTCGGACGAGACAACGTAAAAATTCTTGGACTGCTGCGGGAGTTTTGCGATATTGTTATTCGCGCCCTTGCTAGAACCGACACGCAACACTTCGCCAGCAAGGAACGGCACATCATTGCCTAGCCCCAAATCCTTGATAATGTTGTCGTAAACCTTTTTGACTTTGGAGGGCCATTGACCGTCACCGGCATCCGTTTCACCCTGATGGAAGATGATTCCCTTGATGACACCATCCGCTTGCGCCTTTTTGGCCATTTCAATCAAACGACCATATGGATTACCGCCATACTGATTGATATAACCAGTCATCCAACTCTGCGACATCCTGATGGAATTGACATAGTTCTGATATTTATCCTTGTCAAATAGCTGAATACTGCATCCGGCAACCGCCACTATGACGACACCCACCTTGATTTGCGGATCAGTCTTTTCGACCATGGTGCGGCCAAAGTAGTCCGTGGGGCCGAGTTTAGCATTATTGCAATGAGCGAGCGGCGGTGTAGCCTTGGCCCACTTCCCTTTTGTCTTGCCAGAACAGGAACCATTATCCGCAGACCAAAGGATCTGGAATCGTTCATCAACAGTCCTATCCTGGTTTTCGATATTGCCCTGCCCTTCCATATTGGACTGGCCAAAAGCGAGATAGATGTGAAAATTGGGATCCGGTGCGGCATGAGTCATAGAAGCCGCCAATCCCACACCAAAAAACAATCCCACAAGACGCGAGACTTTCATTCTACACTCCTTGGGGCACTAAAGTACCCCCCAACAACGCTCTAAATATACCCTAATTTCCACTCTTTTGTTAAATCTTTGGAAAAACGCGTTGTAGGATTCTGCAACATCTATTTTTTTATATATATTCCCTTTAAAAAAGAGGATTTATATGACAATCAAAATCTTGGCTTCCCTTGCGATTGCAACAACATTGTTCACCGCCTGTAGCGATTCTTCCACGCCCCCGCCGACTAAGGCCGAACAGTGCGCCGCAGGGCTTTCCGCAGACTGCGTCATTGGTACATGGAGCATCAACGGCCCGACCGTAGCAAAGACTGTCGGAACAGACATTGCCTACGGCATCGACCAGAGCCATGACTTGACCGCTAGCCCAGCTACACTCAGGTTCTATATCGATTCCGAAAAGAAAACCAACACATTTGAATTCACCAACTCACCCCTAAGCAAGGCCGATTGCCAAACTCCGACCGGAAAAACTTACGGAATCTGGGACATTGTCGGAACATCTATCCATCTTTACGCACGAATCGGTAACGAATGTATGGAAAAGAGCGATGTAACGCTCCCGGCAACCGTAACAGTCGAAGCGAACAAGGTCTCATTGACACTTCAGGGACTTTTCTTCATGGAACCGGAAATGAAGCAAGCCGATCTCGTCGACAAACAGAACACGACCGAAATTTTCACCTTCGTTTCGGCCGACTAACTTGCCTTCCAGCGGTTACGTTCGTATTCTCGCAACTGATCTAAAGCAGTAGACAAAGCTTGTTCAAAATGCGGGTCCTTGGGACTCGCCTTTTTTGTTGCTTGAGCAGTCGCCCGCGTAGTATTTAACGCTTGTTCCACTCGCTTGGCAAAAGCGGAAACAGTCTCACCGGGAGCACGAACAAAGCCTAAGCGGGCAAGGCGTTTTTCGGCATCGGCAAGGAGCGCAATCCATTGGACCGCATTTTTCGAGACATTTTGCTGACCTGATTGGCGATGGAGTCCACGAAACTTCAGTAGTGCCAAAACAAGGAGCAAGACTACAAGCGCGATATAAAGCGCGGGGCTAGAAACGAAACGCTCCGAAGCGGTTTGCCAGCTATCAACGACACGACGCCACTCCCCATCCTTGAGCAAATGCATTACGTACGAGAAACGGCCTTTCAAGCCTTCTAGCTTTATGGAAAGCCATGAGGGTTTTGCAAACGTCATTTCGGTTAATGGCGGAGTCGGGTCAAAAATGTACCATTTCTGCTCAATGTAGACTTCAACCCAGGCATGGCTATGACGACGGCGGAATGTCGCATACGGGCGGCCAGCGATATGTTCCGGGTGAGCAAAGCCGGTCACGTAGCGCGCCGGAATTCCCTGATGGCGCAAAAGGAGTGTCGCAAGCGTTGCGTAGTACTCGCAATAGCCCTCTTTAGTTTTCCAGAAAATTGCAATGGGGTCGATTTTTGAATTTACACGTCGCCCAGGAACAACGTAAGAATATTTGAAATTATGTATAAAATAAGATTCAATTAATTTTAACGTCTGGACTGCGAATTGTGCGGAGTCCAAAGTTCTGTTCACAAGAGCCGCAGAATCAGGAGCAAGACTTACACTATCGAGATGCGTGGTCGGGAGAGACATCGCAGCGGCAATTGTATCTAGGAGTGATTTTTCTTTGCTTGGGATTTGCAAAAATGAGGAAAGAGATTCAATCGTCGTTGATTTTGTTGAAGAACGCGCCGCAATCGCAAGAGTTTCCGCAGAATCAGGCACATAATAAAACCAGTCACTACGAGTTCCATTCGCGCCCGCAAAAACGTTCGTTGAATAGTAATCTAGGGAGTCTGCATTTTTGCTCGCCACGCCCACAACATTCGGAGGGGCAAACATAAAGCCGAAATTGTCGAGAGTCGCCTGCACCCAAACGGATTTGACATTTGGCGCAACCACCGCAGAATCTTCAGATTCAAAGACAGCGTAGTCCACCCGATAACGCGCCGGATAAAGTTTCTTCTCGGCCGTCGCCGGGAGTTTCCAGATGCCCGCCACATATTTTTCATAGGCGGCAGCCCGCAGGTACGTGGGTGCAAGCGTATCCCAAACGCGGAGGACAATTTCGCTATTGTACTTGGAATTGTAATTACTAGAGAAGGAGCCCAATGCAGCCACGGGATCAAATCCCATCACGCGATTTTTCACGTAATACTCTTCGGCCCAGCGACCACTGTAATAGCGATTACTTTTCCAATATTTAAAACCGAGATACGACGAGCCGCACAGACTCGCATAAAGTAAAACGAAAAGCAACCGCTTGTAAAGAGCAACGTGCGGACGGCCAAACGCATATACCGCAAGCAATAGCGCCACAACGGCACTGATGACACTTGCACGAGGCGCTTGGAATAGCCCCATGAAAAGTGCGGCAACGCCATTGAACACGACAAAGACTTCGTAGCCGCCATTCCCGAGACTCCGCTTTTGCAGCCACGCCAAATAAAGTAAATACCACGCCGGGATAAAGACCAAATATGGCGAAACTCCCATTTCAACGCTCGGCGTGAGCACCCACCACAACGCGCATGGAACAATCGCACCGTATGCGAAAATTTTTCTGTAACGCGGGATTTTTCTCTGGTTCGTCGCAGACTTTGAAAGCAAATATTGTTTGACGTGAATCGCGATAAACAAGGCTGCAAAAACAAAGCCAAGAATTTCAAGCCCACTTGAAACGCCCAAATTGATGGAGACAATACAGAAGAAAATCGTCTTGCAAATTTCACGGAAGTTCATCATAGACTGACCTCCGCTTCGCGGGAACTTTCAAGTGGACGCTCTAAATGCGCTCGTTCACGATGCAAACGTTCATTAAAAACGTGTTCGAGATGCGCCGCGTTCACAGCCAAAACATCATCGGAAATTGCGATCTTAGATTCGTCCGTCAACTTGGAACGCGCATCCAAAATCACCTGCTTATGCACAAGCGGATCTTCAGTCGCGAAAAGCCCCATGCGGAGCACAGGGCCAAGCGGGCGTGCCGCCGGCGACCAAAGTTTCTGCGCACTTGTCGCACTTCGAGAATTTACAGTATTTCGAGATACGCGCGAGCCATTCGAAGTGCGCGCCCCTAGCCAAGACGCAGCCGGGATTCGCGCAAGCGCTTCCAAGAAGCTCACGCCACCATCCCCCTGCACAAGCGCAATTTCGTCATCACCAATGAAGAATCGACCAAGCGCCTTGCGTTCCAAAAGCCACAAGCCAACGCCAGCCGCCAAGCGAATCAGCATTTCAACAGCCGATTTTTCGCGCAAACTACGTGCCGTCACGTCCAGCACGAGAATCGCACCAGCACCGCGTTCCGTCTCAAATTCTTTCGTGAATGGCTTGCCGTAACGTGCAAAAGCCTTGTGATGCAAATCGCGCAAAGAATCGCCCTCGCGATATTCGCGCACGCCCACAAAATCCATCCCGCGTGTAAGACTCGGCATCAGCAGCGGAGCAAATACAACACCGCTTGCACCCGATGTCAAAAACGGGAAAGTCCCCACACGCAACGGTCGCGGGAACACAAGCAATTTCGCTTTCCCTGCATTCGCCGCATAACGCAAGGCACCATTGATTTCCGGAATAATCACCGCCACTTTTGGGATTTCAAATGCGCCGCGCTTTTTCGTCTGGATTTTGCAAGTGAGTTTTGCAGTTTCTCCAGCAGCAATCGCCACAAGCGAAGACTCTTCGCACTTGAGCGATGGATCCATGCGGAAACATCCAAGCGACACCGCATTTAATTTGTCTTCGGCAGTAATGTACAAGTCAACGGTTGACGTTTCGCCCTCATAAACATTCCGAACAGAAATGTCACCCGCCTTAAACTTGCTCTTGCGCACGGTCATAAAAAGGCACGGCACGAGCGCAAGAAAATACATGAAGTCCAAACCGCAAAACACCCACGCCGCCCAAAATCCGGGCACCGCTCCTGCAAACATCGAGAATAGCATTAGCGCTGCCGCCGCATGCCCCACCTGCGTAAAGCCTTCTTGCCAAATGTAGTACAAACGCATCAAGAATCCCTTGCGCTTGGGACTTCTTGGAATGGCGTTTATAAAATAACGTAAAAGGGACATGGGAGGATTAGTTGGCAGAACTTAGAGCTTAGAACTTAGTAGGAAGTTGGAAGTAGACGATAAGAAGTAGGAGGTTAAAAGTAGGCGGTAGGAAGTTAGAAGTGGGAAGTAGAGGTTCATGTAAAAAGAACGTCATCCTGAAGCCTGTAGGGCTGATATAGAATTGTTGGTAATTTATTACCCTACAATTCTTAGGTTCGAAGGAGCTGGATCCAGTGAAGTTTTTACTTCGGTACTTTCACCTGTTTCAGGATGCCTTCGAGAATTTGTCTGGAAGCACCGGGCGTATTGGAATCCTTGGCGAACACGCGATGTTCCATCACCGGGAAGAACACATGCTGGATGTCATCGGGATTCACGAAATCGCGACCCGCGACATACGCGCAAGCTTGCGCCATCTTGATGAGATTGATTCCCGCACGCGGGCTTGCTGCCAAGCGCACCGCCGGATTCGTACGCGTCGCCTGTACCAGCGAAACCACGTACATTTCAAGAGATTCATCAATGTGAATTTTGCGGACATCGTTCCGCACTGCAATAATTTCATCAGGAGTCGTCACTGCCGTAAGCGTATCGAGCGGACGCCCGTCACGATGTGCACGCAAAATATTCAGTTCCGTCTCCGCCGTCGGATACCCGAGCGAAAGGCGCACCAAGAATCTATCCATCTGCGCTTCGGGCTGCGGAAACACGCCGTGAAATTCCACAGGGTTCTCAGTCGCAAGCACCATGAACATTTTCGGGAGCGCATGTCGCTCGCCTTCAAGCGACACCTGGCGTTCTTCCATCGCTTCCAAAAGCGCACTCTGCGTTCGCGGAGATGCGCGGTTGATTTCATCCGCGAGCAAGACCTGCGTAAAAACCGGTCCTTTGCGGATTTCGAACTCACCCGTATTCGCCTTGAACACGGCACCTCCGGTCACATCAGCGGGCAACAAGTCCGGTGTAAACTGGATACGCGCAAAGTCAGCCCCAATCGCCGTGGCAAGCGCCTTCGCAATTGTCGTCTTGCCCGTTCCCGGAACATCTTCGATAAGCACATGACCATCGGCAAGGAGCGCCATCACAAGCATTTCAACCTGATCCTGCTTGCCCAGCAGAACACCATTCAAAGCATGAATTAAATCTTTAACCATGCCTATAATATATATAGTTATTGGTCAATGGTCGTTAGTTATTAGTTTTTTCTTTAATAGAACTTAGAGTATTTTCAGCGAATCACAAACTGTCTTCGCCAGATTTGGCGTAGAACGCGCATACCGTAAGTAATCACATTAAGGTTCGATTTTTCATCGGCATAACGCGTCGGAATCGGAAGTTCTGCAACAGCAAAATGGCGAGCATCGGCAATAGAAATGAGTTCCAAGTCAATATCAAACGATGGGCTCAAGCGATTCAAATCAACCGTTTTCAGGAACCGCGAGGAATAAACGATAAAGCCACTATGGCGATCCGTAAGCTTTACGCGGAACGCCCTATTTTCAAGCACAGTGAGAAACACCCCGCCGAGCCGCTTATATAAAGGCATGCCACCGCGTTTGGCCTCCCCCGCTACCGCATGGCGAGAGCCCTGCAACAAGTCGAGATTGCAGTTTTCCATTTCTTCAAAGAACTCGCCCAACTTTTCAGCTGGGTATTGGCCATCACCGTGCAAGCAAGCGATAAACGCCGCACCCGAAGCAATCCCATCGGCAAGTCCCTTTTTGACAACAGCTCCGTAGCCGTTATTTTGTTCAAACTTAAAATATTCAAAATGCGATTTGAGGTCGTGCGCATTTTCTGAATCACACGCGCATTCCGCATTTTCCGCGCAACTCGATATAAAGCGCACAAATGCCTGCGCCGTTCCATCTTGCGAACCGTCATCTATCACAAGCACATGCGCACGTGCCAAAACAGATTCCTCAATTTTGGAGAGGACTTCACCAAGAGTTTTTTCTACGTTGTACGCAGGAACAAAGATAAAATAATCAATTGAATTCGGATCCATAGTGATTTACAAACCACGTCAAGGATTCGCGAAGCACTACGTCAATCGGAGTCTTCGCCTTAAAGTGAAGCAAGCGTTCCGCCTTTTCGACAGACGGCAAGCGACGCAAGGAGTCTTCGTAACCTTCGCCGTAATATTCTACGCCAGAAACTACTTCCGGTTCAGGAATTGTATCAACACTTACGCCCTTGATTTCGGCAAAGATTTTGCGCATTTTATTGGCGAGTTCCGCAATCGTGAGTTCGTTCTCCGGATTTCCGATATTGAACGCCTGCGACATTGGCGATTTTTCCGCAACACATCCAACAGCATTCGCCGAGAGGCCCACTTCAAACAGCGCAAACATAAAATCGACCGCATCAAAGACGCTCGTGAAACTGCGCTTTGCAACACCGCCATTCACAAGCTTCAGCGGCTCGCCGCGAACAAGCGCCGACGAGAAATTAGCAAGCACACGCGGAATGCCCGAACCATCGACGCCCGGCATAAAGTCCATGTAAGGTCCGACAAAGTTGAACGGACGAACCACGGTCCACTTCAAATTCTTGAGGCCCGCGATATAACGTTCCGTCAAAAGTTTCGCAGTTGCATAGCTCCAGCGGCTCGCCGTCACCGGTCCAAAAGTAAGTTCCGATTCATCTTCAACAAGCAAGCCCGAATCCGCCGACGTGCGCCCATAAATTTCGGACGTCGAAAAATGAATCAGCCAAGAGCCAGACTTTGCACAAGCATCGGCCAACGCTGCCGGATGGTCATAATTGCTACGAATGACTTCGGGTGCTTCCGCCATGTAGCGGCTCGGCACGCAAATTGCCGCCAAATTCACGACAATCGGATATTTTGCAATTCGTTCAACGACGCTCTTATCGGCGAGGTCTGCGACCATGAACTCGCATCGTTCGTCATTCAGTCGGTGCTGGATTCTATAAAAATCCAAATCAACGCCAAAAACGCGCCACTGGGTGCGCGTCAAAATAGCGTCGAGAAGGTGACAACCAATAAAACCACCGCAACCAACAATGGCTACGGTGATGCTTTGGTCATTGAACTGAGGGATCATTCCTTGACAACAAAGAGTTCGGAGTTATTGCCCTTATTCTGGTTGTTGTACGGAATAACGCGGATAATACCAGTCAACGTCGCTTCAACACCCTTTTCGGCATCGAGCTTAACCTTTACAGTGTGGCAAGTCTTGCCATCAGCCGGACCTGTCAAATCGTAGGATTCATCAAGCAAGTCCAAGCCTGCATCGCTAGTATTCTTCTTGAACACAATGCGGTAGCCATCTTCAATAGTCGTGCCAAAGACAACATCAATCGTCTGGCCAATCTTAAACTGTTCACTAATGGTCGGGTAAGCAACCTTGACGCCGTTGGACACGGTGCAATCATAAGAGGTCTTAGACGGACCTGCCGGGGAATCATCATCGTCATCACCACCGCAAGCAAAGAAAGCAAGGGAGCTAGCCAAAATCAAAGCATGAGAAAACTTCATAAAATCCTCTTTATTTATTGATTTAATAGCAATAATATACAAATTTACACGCCTAATGCAATTAATATAAATCACATCGTGATATTGTGCAGTTTTTGACTCTGCCAAACTGTTCATTTGCTGCAGGAGCACGGTTCGTTTGTTCATTTGAGCACTTTTTGCTATATTTGGGCGCATGGATTTTGGAAGTTACGGAAAGACTTGGTGGGCAAACAAGTGGTTGAGTTCGATTCTCGCAACCGCAAGCGAGCAAACCGTTTTGCAGGGACTCAAATTTGCTGCACGTGGCCAGGTCACAAGCATAGATATCGTCGACAACCGTGTGATATCCGTGGTGAAAGGCCCGAACGGTGGCCTGCACAACAATTACATCGTCTTCCCGAAATTTTCTAAGGAATCTTCCGAAATCTTCGTGAGTTTTTTGAAGCAACAGCCCGCAGAACTTTTGGCGTTCAATAACAAGGCACTTAGCCCCTCACTTGAGCTTTTGATGAGCAAAAGCGGGCTTCAGCTTTTTGACGACCCGGCCAAAGTCAACATGGGTTGCGACTGTCGTGATGAACGCCCGTGCAAGTACCTCGTTGCCACATTTTTAAAAATTGCAGAACAGGCGGACAAGGAGCCGAACATCCTTTTCAAAATCCACGGACTCGACCTGGAATTTATCAAGGACTACAAGCCGGACGCGATGGAAATGGAAGCTCCGCCCGAAGCAAATCTCGTGAGGTCGTTCAGCAAGGCGACGAGACTCGTGGGAACTGGCGCCGAAAATGAAACCGGAAACGAAGTAGAAGTTTCAGAAAATGCCGCCGGGAATGGCAAAGGAGAAAGCGCCGGGGATAGCGATGAACGCGAGGCCCAAAATGTCGCCGAACTTTCTCATGCAGAAGACGCGAGCGCAAGTTTATTTGGTGGGTATAAAGGCTCGGGCCGCGAATCGCAAAACAGCATCCCGCCCAAGCAACTGCCGACATTCGATTTCAAGAGCTGGAAAGACTACTCGCACATTCTGCCCGCGATGTTGCAAAACTTCCCCAAGTTCTGCCCCGCCGGGAACTTCCGCAAGAGCTTTACAGACGAACTAGAATCGTGCCACAAGTTCTTTACCGACTTCGATAATTTCGATGCTTTCTCGGAACAGTTCCGCGTGAACAATGCGAAGACGTTCCTGATGGAAAACGAGCAACTGCGACTGTTCCACAAGCCCGGATGGCATTGGAATTTTGAGCAGTCCATGGCAGGCAAAATCATCAACAGCAACCTTACCGTCACAAACGTGATGGGAGCGCTTTGCTGCCTCAGCGCCGGGAATTTTTCGTGGCATCACTACTCCGTGCGTTACTTGCACTTGATGTTGCAAGTGGCTTTTTACCTTGTGCGCACCGGAGCCATTTATCCGCAAGTTTTTTGGGTCGGGAAAGACGTGGCGCAGATGCGCTGGCTCCCCGCCGAAATGCTTCCCGAGATTCTCTACATTGTTGCCGATCTCGAAGTCACCGCCCCGCGAGAACTCGCGTGGACAAGCAAAGAAGAATCCTTCTTCGAAATCGCGGAACCCGCCGAGCACATTCTTTCGCTGTTCATCTCGCAGCTCTTGAAATTTGCACGCAAATACAAGACGCCGCTCAAGACGAATCACGGCAACTTACTTTCATTCTTTTTCGATAGCGTTTCAGGGAAGCTCGCGAACAATGCACACGCCATTCCTGGGAAAATCCAGCAATGGCTCTCGGTGTATTCTTGCCTTGGTTGCCGCACGCAGATTCTCTTTGTCTGTAGCGAAATGGACGAAGATGTAGCGCTGGACGTTTTTGTACTTGACGAAGATGCTGCGAGTGCCGCCGGAAATATCGCAAGACGCACGCCACTTTCGGAACTATTCGAAAACAACGACTCGCGACTGCTCTCGATTATGAGCGTTTTGAATGGCATTGCCGATGGATTCAAGCCACTCGACGCCTATTTGGAACGCCGTGCGAGCGAACCGATTCTGATGCGAGGCGCCGAACTCCTCGACTTTTTGCAGGATTGCCTCAAAAAACTCCAACTGTTCGGCATCCAAACAGAAATTCCAAAGAATTTGTTGAACATCGGAAAACCGAAACCCAAGATGCGCTTGCAAGGCAGCATGAGCTTTGGTGCATTTACTGCTGGCGACCTGCTTGACTTCGATTGGGAAATCGCCATCGGAGACGAAAATATTTCAGCAAAGGAATTCTTGGAACTCGCCGAACAAGCGGACGGACTTTTAAAATACAAGTCCAGTTACGTGCAAATTACCGAACAGGATTTGCAATCCATCCGCGATAAAATAGAAGGCAAGTCTGGCGAGTCTGCGAAAAACGGCAAAGACAAAAAGGTTGCCGGAGAAGCGGAAGGAACCGACGAAATCCTCGAAGAAGATTCCGTTCCAGAAATCACGCAAGCCAAACTCGTACAAGCTTGCTTCACCGGCGAATGCGACAACATTCCGGTTGAAATGGCGAGCGATTTCAAGCAACAGTTCGACGCCTGGCGTGCCGAAACGGACATTCCGTTGCCCGAGAATCTGAACGCGACACTCCGCCCCTATCAAATGCGCGGCTACTCCTGGATGTACAAGAATCTGGAAATCGGGTTCGGTTGCATTCTCGCCGATGACATGGGCCTCGGCAAGACGCTACAAGTCATCACGTTCCTCCTCAAGATGAAGCAGGAAGGCAAATTCGCGGAGAAAAAAGCCATCGTCGTAATGCCCGCCGGCCTCCTTTGCAACTGGCAAGTCGAAATCAAAAAATTCGCACCGGAACTCACGTTCTTTGCGTACCACGGAGGCCGCCGCGATCTGCAAAAGTTCAATGCCGATGTGTTGCTTACCACGTACGCCACGTTCCGCAAGGACTTTGCCGAACTCGACAAACACGAATGGCAAACGATTATCATCGACGAAGCACAAAACATCAAAAACGCCGATAGCGAACAGAGTAAATTGCTCCGCCGCATGCGCGCCCCGATGAAAATCGCGATGAGCGGCACTCCAGTCGAAAACCGCCTCATGGAATTCTGGACCATCATGGATTTTGCGAACCACGGATTTTTTCCAAGCGCAAGTGAATTCCGCGAAAAGTTCGAAACGCCGATTCAAAAGAACGGCAATCAAGTCGTTGCCGAAACATTCCGCAAAATCACGGCACCGTTCATGTTGCGTCGCCTCAAGACCGACAAGAGCATCATCAGCGACTTGCCCGACAAAATCATCCAGGACGAATACGCCGAACTCACGCGCTCACAAGCCGCCCTTTATCAAAAAACGCTCGAACACTTTATGCAAGAGCTTGAGATGGAGCAAGCCCTCAGCGAAAAGGCAAACGACGCCCACGCACTCTTCAAGCGTAAAGGCATCATTTTGCAGATGATTCTTGCGCTCAAGCAAATCTGCAACCACCCCGCCACATTCCTCAAGGGGTTAGACGACAACGCCGCGTCCCAAAAGTCCAGCAAACTCGAATCCGGCAAGATGCAAATGCTCCTGGACCTCCTCACATCCATCCAAGAGCAAGGCGAAAAGACGCTCATCTTCACGCAATTTGCCGAAATGGGGCACCTGCTAAAAGCCACCATCGAAAGCGAACTCGGCCTCCGTACGCATTTCTACCACGGCGGTTGCACACAAACGCAGCGTTCCGAAATGATCCAGGATTTCCAAGAAAATCCAGACTGCAAAGTACTCATCCTCTCGCTCAAGGCAGGAGGCACCGGCCTCAATCTCGTCGCAGCCTCGCAAGTCATCCATTACGATTTGTGGTGGAACCCCGCCATCGAAGCGCAAGCCACCGACCGCGCCTTCCGTATCGGCCAAAAGCGCAACGTCCAAGTCCACCGCTTTATCACCAAAGGCACCTTCGAAGAGAAAATCAATGCGCTCCTCGAAACCAAAAAAGCCATCGCCAACTTGACCGTGAACGCCGGCGAAACATGGCTCGCCGACATGGACGACAAGCAACTCGCCGAAGTCTTCTGCCTGGACAACACGATTGTGTAATTTTTGAGACTTTTAAAAATTCGTGATGCCGCAAATTGCGACTTCACGAATTACACACCCTTTGAAAGATTATATTTTAATTCAAACAGCGTAAAAAAAGTTGAGGTAACATGCGGCGCAAGGACAGAGAAGTTTTAGGCGACGAAAACATCGCAAAGATTATTGAGCAATGCACGACTTGCCATGTTGCAATGACAGATGATGCAGATGCAAGCATGCCTTACGTGATTCCGCTGTCATTCGGATACAGCCTTAACAGCGGCGTTCTAGAGCTGTATTTCCATTGCGCTCATGTCGGCAAGAAACTCGACTGCATCCGCAAAAATCCGAATGTCGCATTCAGCATGTGCGTCGAAAACCGCATCGAAATTCACGAAGAAGCCTATTGCAAAAGCGGGCGCTTTTACGCAAGTGTCGTCGGACAAGGCAAGGCCGAAATCGTCGAAGACGTGACTGAAAAATGCCGCGGAATCTCGCTCCTAATGAAACGACAAGTTGCGGGAACGCCACAATCCCCAGATTCCGCGCATTCCTCGCAATCAGCGATCCCGCACAAATTCGAATTCACACCCGCGCAGGCCGCCACCGTAACAGTGTTCAAAATTACGAGCACCAACTTTACCGGAAAAGCGAAAAACGATTATGCTCAAAAGTGTTAGAAAGATACTGGCGTTAGCCTTGGCATGTTCTGCCCTCTGCTGGGCGGAAGAACAAATGCTAAATCTATCCCTGCAAATCACGAAGAACTATATGGTCATCGGTGCATTCGGAGGTTTTTCAAAAAATTTTTATTACAGAGCCGCACACGACTTATATGAGAGCCGCTACATTTCGCTTCACAAGGAATACGAAGATGATGCCGGACGTATCGTATGGGCACTTTACTCCGAAAAGAACGGCATGCTGGATAGCGTGATTGTCGATGAGAACAACAATATCTATTCAGCCGTTGGCCAAGGCGAAGGCGGGATATGGCCGCCCCATCTGAAGCACAAGCTTACACAGCACAGGGACGATAAAGTCGCCGTTGCCCCTTTATCCATATTCGATGAAGTTTTTAGAGACCTGCTTAAATACCGTCATGCACCAAGTTATGCACCGAAATATGACACAAATGATATTGTCATTGTTTTGGACCCAGATAAAATTGCAGAACCGAATGATAATAGAGAAAACTTCTTGAAGAAACTTCAATCCTATAAGCCGCTAATACAGATGATAAAAGATGCAGGGTTTACCTACATCGCCATCGCTATTACAACACATAACATTAAAGAAACTGGACTTGACTATGGTGATATCGCGATTTTGGTCCAGGATATGTACAAGACATTGGGACTGGAAACTCCACCAAAACGGGAAGGACAAAGTAAGCTCCTTCTACGCTCAACAGACAAGAAAAAGCTCGAGGAAATCGAGAAAGCATATCAAGAAATGAAAAAAGCAAAAAAATAATTCAGCCGCAATAGTTTTCGGAATTAGAATCTATTCCTTACCCTACTCCGCCCAATGGTTTCCGTTGTAATTCTTGGCGGTGTCGGCGTCCATGCCAATCTGGCGGACCAAATCTTCGATGCTTGCGAACTTCTTTTCAGGGCGCAAAAAGGCGAGCAAGTCCAGCGCTAAGTGCTGGCCGTAAATGTCTTCGCTAAAGTCGAGCAGATACGCTTCGACCGCAAGGTTATGCGTTCCGGGCGTTGTCGGTTGCGTTCCAATGTTCACAACAGAGCGATAAATGCGACCGTCCGAGAGTCTTGCACTGGCGACATACACGCCACCTCTCGGCAAGAACTTGTACTGTTCCATTTGCACATTTGCCGTCGGAAATCCAATCGTATGACCAAGGCGCTTGCCGACCACAACCGTTCCGGACAAGCGATACGGGCGCCCCAGATAAGTCTGCGCGCGGTCCACATCGCCGTTCAAAAGCGCATTGCGCACTGCAGAAGAGCTCACGCGTTCGCCCTTGTGCAAAACCATTGAAAGCATCTGCGTCGAGAGTTCCGGGAACGCAGCGGTAATCGTCTCGTAATTGCCCTTGCCGCCAGCGCCAAAGCAATGGTCATGGCCAAAGAACATCGAAACGACTTCGCGCTTTTCAATCAGTTCCGTGCGGACAAATTTATCAAACGGGAGTTTTGCCAATTCGTGCGTGAACGGCAAAACCAAAAATTCGAGGCCAAAGCTTTCGATAAATTCGCGTTTTTCTTCGGTCGTCGTGAGGAGCAACGGATCACCCGGCCCACGCAAGACGTAATTGGAATGCGGTTCAAAGCTGATGACTGTCGGCTGCAAATGGTTCACTTCGGCAACCGCCTTGAGCGTGCGAAAAAGCGCCTGATGCCCCAAATGGCATCCATCAAAATTACCCATTGTCACAGCGCGTTTCATCCAATCATCACCTTTTTAATCATCACCTAAAAAGAACTTGGGGCAAATGCGGCCCGGGTCATAAACGCCAAGCCCAATCACAGCGCCATCTTTATCGGCGGTAAAGACAAACTTTTCCGCCCCTGGCGTCGTGCTTAAATTTTCAACAGGAGTGCGCCACGGCACCCAATTTCCTAAACGAATCGCTTTCACCTGGTCGTCATTCAAGCGGACAACCGGGAAATCAAGCACCTGGTCTACAGGGAGCAAATGTTCCGGCGTAAGGGCGTCCCCACGAACAGCGCGATCCACAGTCACATCACCAATGCGGTGGCGACGGATCATAGAGACGCAACCGCACGTTCCAAGCGCACGAGCCAAATCTCGACCGAGCGAACGGATGTACGTTCCCTTGCTACAGTTGCATTCCAAATCAAACGTGGCAAAGCTCTTGCCGGTACAGCCTTCCGTCACAAGCCCCTCGCCCACAACTTTGAGCGATTCGATATGGATGCGGCGAGGCTTGAGTTCCACATCACGACCACGATTCGCCAAGTCGCTAGCGCGATGACCGTTAATTTTCACGGCACAGTAATTCGGCGGAACCTGGTCAATGTCGCCAATGAACTGCGGCAAAACCGCTTCGAGGTCCGCACGCGTCACCGATGGCACTCCGCACTGGATCCTATCGCCTTCGGCTCCAGGATGACAACTACTCTCGTCTCTAGTCTTTGGACTTTCGCTTTGCTCAAGTCCCAAATGCTGGGCTCGGTCATATCCATGCAAGCATGGCTGCGACTCTCGCCCCACGCATTTGTCGTCTACCTTAACCACTTCCCCGTCCCATTCCAGGGTATCGGTTTCATAGCCAAGGTGGAGGCGGAACGTATAGCACTTGTCCTTCGCCTCGATGTAAGGCAAAAGGCGCGTTGCACGACCCGTAGCGGCAATAATGAGCCCGCTTGCACGCAAATCAAGCGTACCCGCATGGCCCACACGTTTAGTACAAAAGACCCTTTTCAGAGGGAAAAGGGCCTTAAAAGATGTTTCACCTGCAATTTTGTCCAAAAGGACGAAGCCGGAAGAGGACAATTAAAGTTCCCCTTTCTGCTTCAGTTCTGCAAGGATATCTTCAATGTGCATGGCATGTTCGAGATTTTCGTCAAGAACGAACTTGAGCTCCGGAACCTTGAAAATTTTCAAAGCCTTGCCCAAGACGCCACGGATAAAGCCGGCGGAATTGTTGAGTCCGACAAGCGTATCGCGCTTTTCTTTATCGGAACCCATCACCGAGACGAGGGCCTTTGCATAGCTCAGGTCTTCGGTAATGTCCACACGGGTAATGCTCGCGAGAGTGCTCACGCGCGGATCCTTCAAGCCCTTCTGGATGAGCTTGGAGATCTCTTCGCGGAACTGCTCGCCTAATCTATCGGTTCTTCTAGTCATTTTCGCCTTCGGCGTAGTTGGCAGAACTTAGTTGGTAGAACTTAGAAAGATAATCTAAGCTCTAAGTTCTAAGTTCTAATTACTTTCCTTCGCTGCGGCAGCTTCTTCAGCAGCCTTCTTTGCCTTTTCTTCAGCTTCTTCGCGGGCAACGTCTTCCAACGTACGGGCGACCTTGACTTCCTTGAAGAAGATGAGGCTATCGCCTTCCTTGATATCGTCGTAACCCTTGAGGCCGATACCGCATTCAAAGCCACGAGCAACAGACTTGACGTCGTCCTTCATGCGCTTCAAGGACTGGACCACGGTCGTACCGAGTTCGATACCGTTGCGGTAAACGCGGACATGGCTCGTGCGGTCGACTTCGCCGTCGGTAACCATACAGCCAGCGATGAGACCAACCTTCGGGACCTTGAACACCTGGCGGATTTCGGCTTCGCCAACGAGTTCTTCGCGCATGATCGGCTTGAGGAGGCCTTCCACAGCGTTCTTGATATCTTCAATGCAGTCGTAAATCACGCGGTAGTTGCGGATTTCGATGCCTTCCTTCTGGGCCATTTCGCGGACAGCGAGAGACGGCATCAAGTGGAAGGAAATAATGATTGCCTGTGCGGTCGTTGCAAACAGGATATCGGATTCCGTAATCGTACCCACACCCTTGCGGATGATGTTGACGCGGACTTCCTTGTTGGTAAGCTTTTCGAGGGAAGCGGCCAAAGCTTCTGCAGAACCACCCACGTCGGCCTTGACGATGAGGTTGAGTTCGGAGAGCGTACCTTCCTTCTTTGCATTGAAGGAGTTTTCGAGAGAGACCGTCTTACGGGCGCGGAGATCGCGTTCACGAGCGGCCATACGGCGCTTGGAAGCAATTTCACGTGCGGTCTTTTCGTCTTCCACCACGACAAGTTCGTCACCAGCCTGCGGAGTACCGTCAAAGCCGAGCACCTGGCACGGAGCAGACGGAGGAGCTTCCTTCATCTGTTCACCGCGTTCGTTAAACATGGCACGGACACGGCCAGCGTAGATACCGCAAACAAACGGGTCACCCACATGGAGCGTACCGTTCTGCACGAGGATCGTAGCCATGGAACCCTTACCCACGTCGAGCTTGGATTCAACGACAGCGCCACGGGCGTGCGTATCCGGATTAGCCTTAAGTTCAAGAATTTCAGCTTCGAGAGCGAGCGTTTCGAGGAGGACATCCATGCCCTGACCCGTACGTGCAGAAACTTCGATACAGCTGGTCTGACCACCCCACTGTTCGACTTCCACACCGCGTTCTGCGAGCTGGGCGCGAATCTTGTCCGGGTTTGCGGTCGGAAGGTCCATCTTCGTAATGGCGACGACCATCGGCACATTTTCGCGCTTGGCAAGTTCAATACATTCAACCGTCTGCGGCATCACCATGGAGTCAGCAGCCACGACGAGAACGATAACGTCAGTCACCTGGGAACCACGAGCACGCATAGCACTGAAGGCTTCGTGACCCGGAGTATCGAGGAAGGTAACCTTGCCCTGCTTGGTGGTGACTTCGTATGCACCGATGTGCTGCGTAATGCCACCCGATTCGCCGGACACCACGTGAGTCTTACGAATCCAGTCGAGGAGAGAGGTCTTACCATGGTCAACGTGGCCCATGACGGTAACCACCGGATGACGCGGCTGGAGATTTTCCTGGGATTCTTCCTCGATGCCGAGAGCTTCTTCTTCGTATTCTTCCATCAGCTGAGCTTCGTAACCGAATTCATCAGCCAAAATCTGGATCGTTTCGAAATCAAGGCGAGCGTTGATGGTCACCATCATGCCCATTTCCATGCACTTTGCAATGACGCGTGCCGGCATCTGGTCCATGAGGCCTGCGAGTTCGCCCACGGTAATGAAGTCCGAAGTCTTGAGAATCTTCTTTTCTTCACCCGTATTGTTTTCGGAGTGATCCTTGTGATAAACTTTCTTGACCGGGTTCTTGGAAAGCGAGGCCATCACGCGGGAGACATTCTGACGAACGGCTTCCTGCTGCTGTTCCCTCTGCATTTCCTGGCGGTCTTTAGTATTGCTGCGGCGGTTCTTGTCATTGGCATGGCGACCGTTCTGGCCCTTGCCATTGCCCTTACCGTTCTGGTTGTTCTGACCGAGAGACTGGTTATTGTTGTTGGAAGCGTTGAAGGCTTCCTGCATGGAACCGCTGGAGAATCCACCGTTACGACCGGTATAGCCGCGGCTACTGCTGCTAGCGTTACCGCCGTTCGGGCGACGATTATTGTTGTTATTGTTGCGGTTATCGTTACCGCCATTGCCGTTGTTCGAGAGACGGCCAAACGTACCCGTGTAACCCTGGCCATTGCCGCCATTGCGGTTTCCACCATTCGGACGGTGGTTGTTGCGAGCGGCCTGAGCCTGCTGGCGGGACTTTTCGATACGTGCAAGGATTGCGGCATCGGGCTTGAAGACCTGTGCCTTCATCGGCGGCTGCTTGAGTTCCGTCGTAGCAGACATCATCGTCGGCTGCGGAGCTGCGGGCTTCACTGCCGGAGCGGCAGGCTTTGCAGCCGGAGCAGGAGCAGCGGGCTTCGGAGCAGCTTGTGCAGGCGCCGGGGCGGCAGGCTTTGCCTGAGGTGCCGGGGCCTGTGCGGGAGCAGCGGGCTTAACAGCCGGAGCAGCAGGTGCTGCGGCCGGTGCGGGAGCAGGTGCTGCCGGCTTCGGGGCCGGAGCGGCAGGAGCCACTTGAGCCGGAGCAGGTGCGGCTGGCTTCGGTGCAACTTGTGCCGGGGCCGGGGCGGCCGGTTTTACGGCGGCCGGAGCTGCAGTTTTTGCAACCGAAGGCTTCACATCCTGTTTAGCGGCAGGCTTCGGAGCCTCCTTGCGGGGACCCGGGCCTTTCTTGAGGCTCACCTTCAAGCCAAGTCTGTTCGTCGCAACCGACGTTTCCTTCTTCTTTGCAGGAGCGGAAGCGGAAGAATCAGATTCAGAAGTAGCGGGCCTCTTGAGATTCTTGTTGCGGGCATCCTGCTTCTGTTTTTCGGCAGCGGCAGCATCCTCGATTTTAGCAAAGTCTGCCATATCCAATTTGGACATATGGGTACGAACTGCAACGCCTGCATCGCGAAGCAGCTTCATCACCACATCAACCTTCAATCCATGAGCATCTGCCCAATCCTTAGGTTTCATTTGAGATTCATTCGTCATGAATAGCCTATTCAATTCCTTTTCTTATTCTTCCGTTAAACTATTTGCCCTGCGCAAAAGTTTTTAAGCGTTCACGTCCTTCTTGACAGCTGCGGCCTTTGCCTTTCTGTCTTCGTCCATACGCTTCGCTCTCATTCTTCTTTCATCCTCATAGTTCGGAGCGAGGATGTTGTTCTTGGCTTCTTCGTCCATCTGAGACCATTCCTGTTCTCCATGAACATCGAGCTTGCGATCCACCAAACGACCGGCAAGTTCCACGTTCTGGCCACCCTTACCGATAGCCTGAGCGAGGTTTTCGTCATCCACGATGATCACGATACGGTCCGTATCCGGAACCGGGAACATCTTGAGGACTGATGCCGGAGCCAAGGAACGCTGAACGAACACATCAAAGTTTTCGTCCCAGTGAACGATATCGATACGTTCGTTGCCGAGTTCGCGGACAATCGTCTGCACGCGAGCACCCTTCATGCCGACGCAAGCGCCAACCGGGTCAATCTTTTCATCGCGAGAGTAAACAGCGATCTTTGCACGACGATTCTTGGAGTCACGGGCAACAGCCTTGATTTCGACAGTGCCTTCGTAGATTTCCGGAACTTCCTGACGGAGCAAAGCCTTGAGGAAGTCAGCGTTGGATCTAGACAAAATAACCTGAGCACCGCTCTTCGTAGATTCTTCCACGCGTGCAATCACAGCCTTCACAGAAGCGCCCTGAGTCAAGCGTTCGTGCGGGATCTGTTCGCGAGCCGGGAGTTCAGCTTCAATCTTGTTGCCAAGGTCAACAATAACGTTACGTTGTTCCAAACGAAGTACCGTACCGTTGATAATCGTACCGATGCGGCTGCGGTAAATGTCCATGATGCGCTGGCATTCAGCACTGCGGATGTGCTGGGTCAAGAGCTGCTTTGCAGTCTGGATTGCCTGACGACCAAAGGAGGAGGTCGGGAGTTCCATATAAAGGCTGTCGCCTGCCTGAGCATCTTCGTTGAAGTCGCGAGCTTCATCGACGAGCATGTAGCCTTCGTCCATTTCAGCCACTTCGTCGGCAGTCATGTTCGGGTCGTAGTCCGGATAGTCATCGACAACTTCGACATTCAAGAACACATGGACTTCGTTTGTTTCCATGTCGATATCGACGTTGATTTTCTTTTCGATGTGCAGATACTTGCGGGCCGCAGAAATAAGAGCCTTCTTGAGGGCGTCCAAAATCACGGAATCATCGACACTCTTGTCTTCAACGACTTCCTTGAGTACGTCGAGCAAGTTTACTTTCGGTTCGTTCTTCATATAGTTGACCTTCCTATTTAATTTCTACTTCGACCTTGGCCGAAAGCACTTCGGACCGCGGTATGACGATTTCGCCGGCATTGCCCTTGAGCTTGAGCGTCAGATTTTCTTCGTCGGCATTCAAAAGTTCACCAGTCACTGGCTTGCCCGTCGAGCGGGTCACACGGAGCAAGCGCCCCTTGTTGCGTTCAAAATCCGCCATAGACTTGAGGGGGCGGTCTATTCCCGGAGAAGAAACTTCAAGCGTATAAGCGCCCTCGATCAACTCGGGATCCAGGTCCAGCGCATCCGAAAGGAAATGACTCACGTTCGTGCAGTCATCGATAGTAACACCTTCGGGCTTGTCGATAAAGATTCGCAATGTCTTGCGTTTGCCAGCACGGAACACATCGGCTTCCACAAGCGTAACAGATGCGGACTTGCATGCATCGGCAATGAGAGAATTCAGTTTTTCTTGGGCGACCAAATAAACCTCTTACAATAAACGGCGTTCGTATTCGGGCCCGAATCCGGCTCGTTCAAGCCAAATTTGAACCCACGAACGTCAGTACATACCAAATAGAGAAATTTTTTTTGCTTTAGGCAACCGTTATTACGGACTTTGGCGTCAATAAGCGCAGTTCACACCGATCTCACCAAACTTTTCCGGTTCGGTAAAACCTTCCACACGGTTACCAGAACTTGAAGCGATATAGAAATCCATAAGCTTAGCCCAGAACATCAACTGCGCCCACTTACCTGCGGGGTAATTTCCACCATTACCTTCTTCATCAAGCGTCATGCTATACGGAACGTTAAAGGCAATACGGTCGCCATGCAAAATCCCGCCTTCGACAACATTACCATCAACATCCTTCAAAACGCCTTCAAACTGGTACATAGTCCCTTCTTCACCCTTGTTTGTCGCCCCAGAAATTCGGGACACATAGAATCCGTAAACATTGTCACCACGTAATACAACGAACGAAGGCACTTGAGAGCTGTTCATCTTAGCAACTGTGGAATCCGCCAATTCCGTATTTACATACAAGCTATTAAGAGCAAAACCAGCTTCATCTACCAATGTCGTAACCTTACGTACCATCGGCATGCCATAGCGGGAAGGTGCGGCATAAATGCTAAAGGACGATGGCAGCGACATCGAGAAATCAGAGATTTCGGTCTGGCGGTTTGCCACAAAGAAATGCAAATGATGCCAAGAATCATCAGCCCATCCCGTAGCATCAGACGCCCCATCACAATTCGTATACATAGCCAAAGGCTCTCCAACATGGCAACCATGATTATTCTTTGCAAGAGTCTGAATACTCACGCTACCTGGAGCAGGCAAGTGCGTACCGCCCAAGTCAATCACCAGAACACCATCGACAAACACCCACAAGTCACCACTACTAATAAACTTCAGTTCTTCTGGTACCGGCAACTGGTTTGATGACTTATACTGGAAAGTCGTGTAACCTTCCATAGTAAAGCCATAATTGCGCAAGTGCTGCAAGCCAAGAGTTCCATTCTTTATTGTCGCCTGTAAAGCCGCACTATGTCCGGTCCCTTCAGAATTTACAGCACGCGGGCCACCCGCATTCAGCCAGTCTGCGCAAAGCTTAGCGGTACTCTGGCCGTACAAATCCTGCTGAGTTTGAGCATACTGATACCTGTAAGGCGGGCAGAAAATAGAGAGCGACTGAGGCTCAAAAACTTCACAAGAACCCGTCAGCTGGATAGTTTCAATACAAGGTTTTGCACTCACCCATTCCCGATTCACCGGGTTCACGCTATCAAGCGGGAAGAATCCGCCATTACTGGAATTATAATTGTAAACAAAATCATTATTTTCATCAGAGGACCTCACAAGATCAAGGATCATATTGACGCGTTTGTTTACAGAAGGAACATCGGCAAACCACTGGTCAAAGTTCTTATTGTCGCAACGTTCGTTCAGCTTTTGAACGGCAACATCATACATATCAATGGTCCCATCATTGCTTGTATTCTTAAACAGCAAATAAGGATTCACCATGCCCGGTGTATAAACAACCGGATTCGCCCAGTTATTTTTACCGCCAGGACACTTTAAACCATTCACGTTATCAAGAGCATTTTTGTAGCCGCGCAAAATCTTAAGCCCAGATAGAGCGTCCACAGTCTCATAACATTCCCCGTATTCTAGGACCGGCCCCGCAGAAACCTGTTGCAAATACGATGGCAAAAAAGGATTCGCCTGCATTGGCAAGCCATCAACGCCAATTTGAGCCCCCGCCCCGAATTTTTCGAAAGCGTACATGTTACCGCATGTATTGTGGTAAGCCGCAGCCGAATACCATTCTTCATCAAAGCCAAAAGCTTTCATGGCAGCACCGGTCGCAGACCCATAGTTATAGATATCATCCAGATGCTCAACCGCTTCTTCCGAGAAGTTTTCAAAATCCGAATGGTTCTGCTGAAAATCGCGTATAACGACATCTAAATTAAGCACAGAATTTTCGGCGCTAGCCCCCTCTTTCGCAAGAGGTCTAGACCCATCCGTAGGACAGTCCGTCCTATATTGAGCGCCATCAAAATCAACAGGAGCAGGGTCACTTTCAGAGCAAGCTGCCAAACATGCCATAATCGGCACAATTAAAGCCAAATTTCTTTTATTTCTATTCATTTTTCCTCCTTACTATAGCTAGGCGATAAAAAACACACTAGCACTGAATAAAAGTTTGTTCTTAAAATAATAAAATTTTTCGCTTTATGCTATATGGCACTCCATATGGAGTGCATATAGCTCAGTTCGGTCATGCCAACAAGTAAACTTGTTGTCGCGACGCTCGCTTTATGCTATATTTAAGGCATGGCTTACGTACTTCTCATCCTTATCAGCATCGCAGGACTTGCACTCTGCGGTTTCTATCTCAAAAAGAACATTGTCCGCATCAAGGAAAAAAATAAGGACGAACCGAAAAAATACAAGCGTATCTGGAACTATGTGCCGACCGGACTTTGGTACGGCTACCTCATCCTGTTCTTCGCAGGCCTCACCATCAACAATACGATTTTCTAGTCATTAGTCATTGGTCTTTGGTCATTAGCATAGTAACTGCGGCGTAGCCGCCTAACTTCGAACTAATAACTAGAAACTAAAAACTAATAGCTAGTAATACACTTTCTGCGCTTCGAGCCAGCGTTCGTACAGGAACAAAGCAATAAAGTTCTTTCCATCGATAAACTGGTGAGCCGCTTCTTCGTAAGGCAAGACTTCCGTGCGAATCCATTCGTTCTCGTCGGTATAGGTCTGATTCTTGCCGTCCATCGCTTCGAGTTCTTCGCGCGTCACGCTACGTTCAATCGCATAAAGGCGGATGCGTTCGTCCAAAAGCCCGCAACTTCCGGCAAAGCCATCGCTTTTACCCTTGTACCAGAAGTCCATCAAATCAATAAGTTCGGAATCCTTCGCCTTGATTTGAGCCTCTTCTTCAAGTTCCGAAAGCGCCACCTTGCGGAAATCGCCCGACCAGTCGAGAATCCCTGCCGGAATTTCAAGCGAAGCCGTTTCCGAAATAGCAAATCGCGGCTGGCGCACCAAGAGTAAATAGCGTTTGCCTTCGCAATGAAGCACGACAAGCACGCCCACGGCATGGCCTCGCACAAGCACAATTCCGTGCACAGGCTTACCGTCTGGCAAAAAAGCCGTCGCATTCAGCTTGATGAACAGCGGCTCATGACGTTTGCTAAAGTAATCGACCGAAGCAAAATGCACCTTCGTAATATTGAACTTTTTCTCAGAAGCTTCAAGCCATTGTTTATAAATTTTACTTTCAAGAATAACGGGCTTATCTTCTTCGGCAATTTCAGCAGCAAAGGAATATTCAATCATTTCAACTCCGTCGAATCGGTGCGGAGCGTATCGTTTGCAACCGTCGCCGATTTCCAGATTTTATATAAACTATCTACAGAGATTTTATCTTCGGATTCAACCACAAGGCTATCCGTAGAAATGTCGTACGCCACCCAGTCCTTCTTTGTCGCAGGGCCGCAAGAACGTTCCTCTTCATTTGGCACAAAGAGTTCGCGAATAAACATCATCCGTCCGCCATAATAAAGCGCCGAATGAACAAAGCGACTTACCGTAGCACAGGTAGGGACTTCTTCCACGTAATACGTACTCGTGTGCCAAACGGTATCAGGACGCTCCATCACCTTGCCCAAAGCAGTAGAATCCAGTTCCCACTTTGCATCAAGGCAATACGTGGAATCCGAAGAAGCGCAAGCGTAACGCACTGGAACAAGGGCTGTATCACTAGTCTTCCAGGAGGTCGGATAAACAGTGTCCGCGATAACGGAATCGCACATATCTACACGCATCGTGCAATTTGCGCGAATCGTTCTCCAATGGAATATCTGCGGAGTCAGCGAATCCAAGACGCGCAAGACCGAGGGAGATTCTTTTGTCCGTAACGGCAGCGAACTAGGTTTTGCAAAAGCAGAATCGACATAAATAACGGATGTATCAAGTTCCAATTTCCCACGGCGCAACATGATGGAATCCAAAAGCGAATCCGCATCGTTCTTTACGACTATTCTCGTGATATTCGAAGAAATTCCTTCGTTCGTCAACCTCTTAAATGTCGTGTCCGGGCGAAACATCGGAGATGGGCAATCCTCCGTATTAACCTTGATATTTACCTTGGGCGAAATGACGATGGCCGAATCTTCAAAAGTATAATTCAAGTCAATTGACTTAAGCGAGCAATTCGAAAAAGACCAGATTTTTGAAAGCGTAATATAGAGCGTATCCGAAGTCAGATGAATCGCCCTACCAGAATCAAGCGTTGCGCCAAGAAAATAGCCATTACCCTCTACAGCCTGTCCATTTGGCATTACCGAAAGCGGGCCATCGCCATCCTGCGAGCACGAAGAAAATAACGCCATAAAAGACGACATCAAAATGACAAGCATGTAGACAGGAAAATTACTTGCAAAAGGACGCTTCATACGGGCTCACTCAAAATGGCAAATTCTTTTTGAATATAGCAATTTGAGCAGAATCCACCGGGTGTGTTGCCTTATAGAAATCTTTCCAGCGCACGAACAATCCATTCTGGCGAACTGTCAAGAAGAAAGAGGAACTGTCCTGCGGCGAAAGGCGGCCGACGGCGTCTTTCACGCTGAGCGTCTTGCCGACTACAGGCGCCATTTTCCAGTAACCGATGCCAAACATGCGCGACGTTATGCCGTTTCCGTGGTTAAGTTCAACAAACATGCCCAAGGAATCGCGTCCAGCTTCAAGCACAATCCCCGGAAGCACCGGATAAATCGGGGCTTCGCCAAGTCCCTTGAACAAATCGGCCGAAAGCAATTGCTCCAAACCTTCAAAGTCAAAGTTGTCTACAATCGCAAGCGCCGACCATCCCAGTGGGACATGCGGACACGGTCCCGGGAAAAGGCAGCCCGTCTTGCTCGAAATCCAGACCTTCGAGGAATCCTCGCGCATCATGTGCAAAAAGACATTGCGCGTCGAATCTTCAAGCACGACAAGAAGCGCATCGCCAAAGTCCTTCTTGGAGGCCACCCAATGAATTTTAGCCCCATCGTTTGCCAAATTTTTCACATAGCGCAAGAACGTATTCGGAAGTTCAAGCGAATCCGTCACAATCCATGAACACTGGGCATAATCGTTCTTCAGTTCAAACGGAGTTCCGTCATACGACGTGCAACCAGCAATCCAGTCTTCAACAACTGGAGGTGCAGGCTCTTCGTTACCAGGGAGCGGGAGCATATCCACCAACTTGTGGAACCAGCCATTTGTATAGGCGGCAATAATCAATGCAAAGACTAAGACAATCCTTATCAGCGGGAATTTGCGACGTTCCCGCCTCTTCCTTCGCTTTCCTTGATACTCAGAGAACTCTACAGCCATTGGTTACAAGACCAGATAAGTCACGACAGCAACGACAACCAGCAAGAGCACGATTACCGCAACAAGCGAACCCTTCGAAGACGAAGATTCGTCCACAAGAGGGTTCTTGTCCAAAATTTTCGGTTCCGACACCGTTTTTTGCGGAGCGGGTTGAGGCGTCTGCGGAGCAGCTGAAGTTTCAACAGCTGCCGACGATTCCGAAATTTGCGGTTCCGCTTTCGCAGGTTCCTCTTGAACAAGCTTTTTCTGTTCCACCGGAACATAGGCCGCCATTTCTTCTTCACTCATGAAAATTCGAATATAGCGTTCAAGACCCACTTTCTTGAGGCTTTTAGCAAGGCACTCCCTATCGGCAAGAACAGCAAACGTTCCATTCCGCTTGGAAAGTTCCTGGTGGAACTGCATAAAGGCATTATACGCATCGCTATAGACAAAATCAATGCCCGACAAATCAACACCGATAAACTTGACATCATCATTTTCCGCCATTACGGCACGGAAATTCGCCTTGAAAGATTCAGCATCGAAAGCTCCAATCGGATTGAGAGGAGCCGGAAGCACACGGAATAAACCCACACTTTTATTATCCATCATCATGACTAAAAATATAAGCTATTGAGCAAGCAAAGTAACACTCAAAATATCAAAAAAATTTAAAGAGTCTCCTTGCTTTATTCCAAAATTTCATCGTCGGTCTCAACAATCGAAGTCCGTGATTCCGAGGCTGCAGGCGATTCTTTCGTCGGAACTGTCGCAGGGGGTTCGTTCACCGGAATTGCGATTTCTTCCACCGGAGCACTAGGCGTTTCCGAAACGCGTTCCTCTACAAACTCTTCGACCGGATATTCTTCGGGCTCCTCCGTGACAAGCTTCTTCAATGCGTCGGTCTTATTTAAGCGCCCAGATTCTTTAGGCTTGTGGCCAAAGAGATACGGGCTAAAGTTTACGCTCACACGATGTACCGGAGAGAACACCGGATGCGATTCAAAGGCGTAATCCACTTCAAGGAAGTTTGCAATCGTAAGACCGGCACCCGCCGTCACGCTCTTGAATGTCGTAAAGCTACTTAAACCAACGCGCAACTTGAGGCCAAAGTCAAATGCGAATTCCACACCGCCATGACCACCAGACAGCCAGTCTATCGGATTTTCCCAAATGCGCTTGCCGTTAGTGTCTGTCTCATAATCCAAATCTCTAGCTTCACGGTGGAAAAGCCCCGCACTCTGCCAATAGAAATTGAATTTGCCATACAAATAGTTCACCGGCAAGCCATAGCTCAAGGCCACGTAAAACTCCGGTGAAGAATATTCAAACTCGCCCGATTCCCAAGACGTTGCCGACGAGGTCCAGCCCTTCAAGAGACCGGATACATAAAAATCGTCCTTGATCTGGTAACGAGCGCTAGCATCGCCACGGAAACCCCAGCCACTTTGGTCTATATCACGATAAAGCACATGGAACGCAAGACCCAAGTCCAAGCGGTCTATAATGCGGCGGCCCCAGGCAACAGAAAACACCCAGTCGGCAATCGAAAGCGTATTGTAGTCCGAACCTTCCGGCAGCGGGTCCCCTTCATGGATGTAAGGAATGTCATCTGCACCAAATCTGGAGAATGAAACACCTAAGCCCTGATTATCAGGGAGCGGAATCACCATCGATGCGTAATCGTACTTGGTGTCTTCGTAATATGCCGTATGCGAAAACGAAGCCCACATGTACTTGGCTTGAGAAAGCTGGTATGCATTCGTACCAAGCCCAAGATAATCACCTTCGACCGCTAAAGTCGCAGAACCCAAGGCCGCAGAACGCGCACCCGGTCCAATATCAAGAGTTGCATTCGCACCCACAACGCGGTCGGCAGCAAAAGAAGTCGACACAAGCGCGCAGGCAAGGAAACAAGTCCGCAGAGATATAATTTTTTTCAAAAAAGACATTTGGTGTCATCTAAAATAGATATTTTTCTTTTCGAAAATAAATCAAGGCCATGCTTTTAGACGAATACATCCAAAATTTCCTGATATACCTGCAAACCCAGCGCAGGTATTCCGAAAGAACGGTCATTACGTACCGAAAATCGCTAGAAAAATACCTCGCCACACTCACCGAAAGTGCGCCTCTCGAAGCGTTTTCCGAAACGAACGTCAAGAATTTTGTGTGGGACTTGAAAATCAAGCAAAAGCTTGCGCCTACAAGCATCTGCGAGCATCTCGCCGCATTAAAAAGTTTTGGCAAGTACCTCGTGCGTTCCAAAATTTTGCAGAAGAACCCCGCCGAAGCGGTCCCCATGCCCAAGCGCCCCAAGCGCCTCGTCGCATTTCTCGGTCAAAAGGACCTCGCCGAAGAGAAATTCCCTGAATTGCCTCAGAATCCGACGCTCCCGCAAGTCCGCGCACGTCTTTTGCTCGAACTCATTTACGGTTCGGGACTTCGAATTTCGGAATGCCAGAGTCTCTGTTGGAACCAATTACAAACAAAAGAAAGACTTGTCCGAGTGATTGGTAAAGGCAATAAAGAACGCATTGTCCCGATTACAGACACGCTAATTTTCTGGCTCGAAAAATTCAGGGCTGCAGAAATTGAAGCGGGGCATACCCCAACAATTACAAGTTACGTGTTCTTAAACGAAAACGGAAAGCCTTACGACGTCCGCACACTCCGCAACGACATCCACGACCTGCTCCGTGAAATAGGCTGGGAAGGCAAGGCGAGCCCGCACGTTCTGCGCCATAGCTTCGCCACTCACCTGCTCGAAAACGGCGCCGAAATCATGAGCGTCAAGGAAATGCTCGGACACTCGAACATCTCAACAACGCAAATTTACACGCATGTGAACGCCGAACGCCTCAAGCAGGCCTTCAAGAAAACGCACCCGCGCGCCTAGCCCTCTAACTAAAAGAAACTTCCTTTAACGCCGACAGCAATAGTCCACTGCTGGCCAATGTCACTCCAGTCCGGAGCGTTCCACTTCTTCATCGGCTTTTCGCTGTATTCATTCTTAGAATCTGCGCCACCCGCCTTATCATGAATCGGGAGCGAAAACGCGAGGAACACCGGGAAGTCCGGATTCGAGAATTCCAAGCCGTACACGAGCGAAACAGACCAAGCCTGGTGATCCGGGTCCGGCCTCGGGTCGTAAATGCCTTCAGATTCAGAAGATATCCAAGCCACGCCAAGCGGGATCGAAAAATTCAAGCCAAACGACTGGACAATGCCCGAACGACCACGATAACCATAAGCGACAGAACCACCAATAGACGGCGGAGTAAATGCGCCAAGGTCATTTTCGCCATACGGTTTGAAGCGGTAATTGAAACGGTCACCATGTTTCTTGATATCCTTCCAATAGCTGTCGTTAAACTCATTTTCGCCCGAGAACAAGTGCATCGCAAACGGGTGCGTGTAACTCAAGCTATAAAGCCAGATGCCCTTGTCCGTATCGCGGCTGTAGTCCCATCCAAGCGTAAGCGAGTAAAGGCCACTCCCCTTCTGGAAACTGCTCGGCAAGATTTCCTTACCGCCATCCTTACCGCGCTTGATATCATACTGCCCCGTCGGAATCGAAAGCGACGCCGAAAGCGATGCCGCACCGCCACTGCCAATCGTCTTCGAGAAATCGAACGAGATATCGCCAAGACCGCCCGTTGTGCGGTCCGTCGGAGTCTGGTTACTGCGATACTGAACTTCGCCCTGATGGCTCATGAACGGAATCGTCACACCAACCTTTGTATCCCACGTCGGCTTAATCGAAAAATGCGGATTCACCGTAAGAGCCGAGAAATTCTGCCCCACATTGTACTTTGTAAAGACCTCCGCTTCGAGGATTCCGCCCGAAACGCCTTGACCAATCCACTTGATACCATCGCCAGAACCGCCACCGGAACCGCCCGCACCGCAACCGCCAATAGACTCCCACGGAGTCGCAGGCGTCACAGGGGAATTAAAGCCTGCGTAAAAAGCAACCGCAACAAGTGCGACAAGAGAACATCCCTCAATCAAAAAATTCTTCTTCATACAGCACCTCACGGAAGCTTAAGCAAATAAGCGTACTTATACCCCGTCGACAAGAACTTGCCATCGGGAGAACGTCCACCAATCATCGGGACCGGTGCAAGTTCAACATTATCATCAACCCATTCCACCAGTTCACCCTTTGCTGCGCCCGTTTTCAAGCGAACTTCACGCATGACAGTGCGTCCGGCAGATCCGTCCTGAGACGAAGCATTATCTAAATGGATTTTGTTGTAATATGACGTTTGCGTAAATTCCGTCCAAACCACAAATAGACGGCCATCCGATTCAAACCAGTGCGGCTGAGCCGGATCCGACTTCATATCCTTCGTTCGTGGAATTTTGACAGCATCCGCATCCTTGGAAAGTTCCTGGATATAGGCTTCCCAAGTTTCTTCCGATTTAGTCATCAAGTTATACACGACAAAATTTCCATCCGGCGAAATCATCGGGCTTTCAACTTTCCAGTTACTGCGATCTGCAGGCTTTTTAAGCTTTATCGCCTTCGACTTTCCACCATTGGCATAATCGATAAATACGATATTTTGCGGGTCTCCATCCGAACCATCGGCATAAGTCAGGCGCACATTTTTTGTACCAAAGAAGCCTTCGACAGTCGATACATCGCCATCATCTTCCACCTTTGCCGTAGGGTCAACCCACACATGCGGAGTCGCTTGTTCAATAATTCCCTTGTCATAGAACCAAAACTTTTTCTTATCCGCAGTACGGACTGCAAAAATGCCGTAATCCAAGACATCACCGCACGTTCCGTTTCCTTCAATACCCACACCACGCAATGCGACGATGAAACCCGGATGGGTACTCCATTCTGGGTCCTGGAACTGGCATTCGCCATTGTCCTTGTCGATCATCAAGTACCATTTCACATTATTTGCGGTATCCGAAACGGTCAAACGGTCATGCTGCTTAACATCTGTAACGGGGAAATCAGCATCATGTTTATTGACTTTAATCTTGCTAAAGTTGAGCCAAAGCATAGAAGCCGGGAAATTGGCCGTATCTTGCGAGATGGACGGATTGCAGACTTGCTCACTTCCATTAACAGAGTATATGGTTCCCATTTCGGAACTATTTTGCTTTTTGGAATCGTCATCCAAAGATTCTGCCTCGAACGGCTCGGGGCTATAGCACGCCAAAAGCGCAAAGGTCGAAAGACCAAGGAGTAAAAGCTTCTTATTCATCATCTTGTAATATAACAAGAATTAGAACTTAGAGCTTAGAATTTAAATCTTAGAAAGGTTTTTAGAGCTTAAAACTATGATTTTGTACCAGTCAACTAAGTTCTAAGAGCGCAGCGGGCTAAGATCCGCCAACTATACTCCCTTACGGGCTTTCTTGAACTTTTCGCGGATGAGCTGTAAATCGTGCTGGTAGGGGTTCCGCACAAAATCGTCAAAAGCCCAAGCCGTCGGATGGAAAACGCCCTTCGCATACGTCAAAAGCATGTCAAGCCACACGCCCTTGCCCGCATAGAGCTTGAACGGACCGCGCTTGTAACTTGGGAGCACCACCTTATCCATGTCCATATAGCCGATGTCGATATTTACATGGCGCAGTTCCGGAGTTTCTGCCGAAGCGGTCGTAAGTTCCAGTGCGTTGCTACGTTCCTTTTCTTCGGCAATCGTCTCAGGCGGGATTTCCTTTTCGAACGAGATTACACCGCGATACAGGTTGTCGCCCATTTCAGGCTTGTAGTAATCCGTCTTGTCAAACGCAAAGAGGCGCCCTTTATGGCGAATCGGCCCCCAAGTCTTTTCCAGAAGTTCAATTACGTTCGGATCCCACTCGGAACCCGTTTGCAAAACAAATGCTATCAGTTGCGCATTTTCAGAAAATTGAGAAGCTTTCATTTTTTAGTGCGGAATAATCATGAGCGACGAACGAACAATATCCATCTGCTGTTCCGTAAAAATAGCTTTTTCTGAATCATCCACTGTTACCGGGAACATGATGTTATCCAAATCTTCACACGCATATATGGTCTTTTCGTAAGGTTTACCATAACCATAATCATGAGCTGATTTTCCAGAAGCAACTTCATCCGAATCGGCCGACCGCTTGTATAGACCACTTTCTATGATATAACGACAGAACGGCGTATCCCTCAATCCATCCTCGATATTCGAGAGATCGGCTAACGCTGCAGAAGACGTCACGTTTGTCGTAAGGATGTTTAAATCCCTTCTCGTTGTTGACGTATGCCTTAATCCAAAAAAATGTCCTGTTTCATGTATAGCGGTCATGACGATGTTGTACGAAGATTGCAGGTCAAATTCATTCTTCGATTTCCGGACATGTTCTCCAACCACGACCGAGCTTTCCGTACCTGGTCCAAGAACGCCCGAGAACAATCGAGCAAAGCCCATGATTTCATTATCGGCAATACTGTGGACTAACATGATGTTCAGCGCATTGCGTAAACCATCTTCGGGCCAACCGGCAAGTTCACTCACAAAAACATCCTCAGAGTTCATTCCTGCAACCCACGGCTGATTTGCCGGATAGAAACTTCCAAGCGTCGGATGTTCGTGGGCATAACGCACATACAAAGTATCAATAGTTACCCCAAAATATTTTTCACGGAAAAGCTTTAGCATATAATGCGACAGTTCGTCAACATCCATGCCGTCAAGCGTTTTTTCCATCGAGCCGACAACAATTAAATTTATCGAAAAATGATCGCTGTACGCCCCGATTCCCTCAAAACTTATGTTATCAACATTTCCCTTGTAGTATTCGCCATCAACCCCAAGCGATGTAAACCATAACGACATTTTATTTTCTTCGCAATTAAAGGAATAGACATAGCGATTTCCGACAACTGTTGGCGACAACGTGCGAACTTTCTTAAAACCCAAGCGCCCTTCAACGCCCTTGATATCAAATGTACGGAAAAGTTGCAATTCAGGGGTAGGCTGCGTCGGATCCACATCAAAAGAAAGCGTATAAGACGCTCCAGGATGCACGACAAGGACGATTCCACGAGCGAGGTTTGCCGCAGCGGAATCATTCTTTGCCTTGTCATTGGGGAAAAGCTTGAAATTTATCGGATGATTCACATCAGGCGGAAGCACAGCTTCGCCATCGCCACTGACCGTTTCAGAGCACGATGTAAAAAGACTCATCCACAAAGAGCACAAAAACCCCAATATCCACAAATTTTTACAAAAATTTTTCATAGAACGCTAGTCCAAACACTCCTCAAAAGCGTGTATAAAAAATAGGTACCATTTAAAATACAAAAGTATTAGGAAAATGAAAAAAAATAACAAAGAAAAAATATTTAATGAATTCAAGAAACTTATCGCACCGCTCGACGGAAAACCCGCCCTCGTAAGCGCCATCACTGTCACCGCAACGATTATTTCGCTCGACGAGCCAAAATTCGCCATTATTTTGCTTGAATTGGTGTTTTTGCTCACCCATTTCTTTAGGCGGCATGTCCAATGGGTGATTTTAGTGTCTTTAATGGCAGGAATTATCGCACACGTGGGATTTTTAGGAATAGGAGGGTTTGCAAAAGCCAACGCCGATAGCGTACACGCAAGCTACAGCGCAGAAAAGTCGCAGAACACAGGCAAAGACAGCACCATCAGCAGCACCGGCTGCGGAAAAATTGAATCAAGGTTGCCAAGGCCCAAAGGGACGGCGTTCATCATCAAGGTTTCACAAGCCAACGGAAATGCGCAAGGAGAAATAACTCACGGAAATGCGCGCGGGGGCTACAAAGTGCGATTGACCGAGAAGCGGAACCTGCCGGATCTCCCCTTGCCAGGGGATTCAATCTGTTTTGAGGCTTCGTGGTACCCCGTGACGCCACCGAGCGTTCCCGGCGCTTTTGACACACAAAACTGGCTAAAATCGCAGGGGCTTGCCGCCTATGGAAAATTCAAGCGCTGGACCGCATACCCTGGCGATTGGACGTTCGAACGAAGCTTTTTTCAATTTCGTCAGTTTTTGCAACGGCGGTTCGCGAAGTATCTAGATCCTGCCGAAACAGGACTCTTGATGGGGCTTTTGGCAGGCGACCGCTCGGGCATTCCAGAGGTTTTGCGCAGCGATTTTCAGCGGTCGGGGCTTGTACACGTGCTTGCAATCAGCGGTTTTCATGTGGTTTTGCTCGCGGGAATGCTCATGATTTTCTTGAAAGCGACAGGACTTCCGCACAAAGCGGTAACCATCATTGCCGTGACGCTCCTTGCAATTTACGTTCCCGTTACAGGAGGCTCGCCAGCTGTGCGCCGAGCGGTCATGATGTTTGCCATTCCGCAAATTGGCACTTTATTCGGGAAACCCGCAAACACACTCAACAGCTTGGGTGTTGCACTACTCCTCATCATCTTGCCTGAGCCAAGCGTCATCTGGAATCCCGGTTTCCAGCTTTCATTTGCCGCCACCGCAGGCATCATTATCGGAACACCGCATAACCCGACAAAGCTTTTGCCCGACAGTCTCAAGCAAAACAAACTTTGGCAAAAGATTCAATCATTCGCCATCGAGCCGACTTACGTCACACTCTGCGCAACGCTTGCCACGGCACCGTTCCTCATCCATCATTTCAAGACGCTTTCGCCGTTCGCGTGGTTCGGAAACATCATCATCGTGCCTGCAATTTCGCTTGGCATGCAGGCGGGGCTTTTTGCACAGCTCTCGCCATTTGACTTTATCTGCGGAACTTTCTGCACCGCCGCAAGATTCTTTTTGCGGCTCGCCTCACTTTTGACGAGAATACTCTCGGATTCTGCGGCTGCCTCGATGACCGTCGGGCCATTTTCGCCAGCGGTGCTGCTCGCGCTAGGATTCTTGATTCTACTTTTGCCCGTTTGCTACAAGAACTACATCGCCCGCAAGTATGCTTTGTTTTGCGTTTTAGTAGCCGCCGCTTTATTCGCGTTGGAAAGCTACCATCAAATTTTGCACCCGTCTTGGACGCTCACGACCATTGACGTCGGGCAAGGCGACAGTCATCTCATCAAGGCACCATCCGGCAGATATTTTCTTGTAGACGCAGGCGACAATAGCAGAGAAGATTCCGGCAAAGACATCATCGTTCCGTTTTTACACCACATCGGTGTCAGCAGTCTCGACGCCCTCATTATCACGCACCCCGACAAAGACCATTTCGGCGGAGCTCTATCGCTTTTGAAAATGTTCCCTGTCAAAGAGCTTTGGACAAGCGACTGCTCCATGAAAGAGCCCAAACCCGATTGGCAACAAGTCCTCGGCGAAGCCCACAAACGCAACATTCCCATCCGCAACATCCATCGCGGCATCCTGTGGAAAGAAAACTACTTCGAAATGCGAACGATCCACCCGCGAAACGACATCTGCGTCGAAGCGAACGAAGGGAGCGTCACACTCAGGCTCAAGGGGCTTGGGCATTCCGCTGTGCTAACCGGAGACCTCACCGCCAAAGGCGAAAAGGAAATCATGAAAACAGACGCTTATCTGAAAAGCGACGTGCTGAAACTTGGACACCACGGTTCCAAAACATCCAGCAGCGTACCTTTCCTTGACGCAGTCTCCCCCACATACGCCATCATCCCAAGCGGCCGCAAAAACAGGTTCCGTCACCCGCACAAGCAAGTCACCGACCGCCTCGATTCACTCCACATTCCCTACATCAACACTGCCAAAAAAGGGACGATAACGTTCACGTTCGTCCCAGATTCAGTAAGCTATACAACGATGTGGTAAATTACTTCTTCAAGCATTCCAGTGCAGTATCGTGCAACAATCCGTTCGTCGCAACGCTCGTGAAGCGTTCGTAAATCGGAGCTGTCGGTTTGCCGTTTGCATCAAAGAGTTCCGTCTTACCGTCAATCGTGCTGAACTTGCCACCCGCTTCTTTCATCAAAAGCGGGAACGGAGCAATGTCCCACAGCGAAACGACCGGATCCACCATGATTTCGGCACGGCCCGCCGCCACGAGGTAATAGCCGTAGCAATCGCCCCAGCCGCGATGCAAACGTGCGCTGCGGCGGAGCTTCGTAAAGCCTTCGCCAAAGCCCTTGTCTTCCATCGTATTGATCGTTCCCGAAAGCACGAGAGCATCGCTCAACTGCGATACCTTCGAAACGCGAACTTCGCGACCGTCCAAAAAGGCACCGCCGCCATTCACCGCCCACACAGCGCTTTTCATTGCCGGCAAACGAATCACGCTTGCAATCGGAACGTTTTTATGCCACAGCCCAATAAGCGTTCCGAACAAAGGCACACCGTGGATAAACGATTTTGTTCCGTCAATCGGGTCAATCACCCACTGGTATTCCGCATCCGGACTTTCTATGCCGAATTCTTCGCCAATGACGCCAAAGCCTGGCGTTTCCTTAGCCCAAAATTTGCGGGCGAGTTCTTCCGTTCCCTTGTCCGCAATCGTCACGGGAGTCTTATCCGCCTTCCATTCGACGCCAACATCGTTCTGGTAAAACTTGAGAATGTTCTCTTCGGCAAGTTCAGCTGTCTTGAGCGCAATCTTCAAGAGTTCCAGATTCTCGGGAGAGACACCGGCTTTTGCAATTTCACCCATTTGTAACCCACCTTTGAACAAGCGAAACAAGCAATTCATTTTCTTCGGGCTTACCAACCGTGATGCGGATGTGTTCCGGCATGCCAAAGCTCATAAGGCCACGAACGATCATGCCGTTCTGTTCCAAGAACGCAACAAGTTCCTTGGCACGTTCACCGATGCGCACGCAAATAAAGTTCGCCTGCGTCGGGAGCACCTTGAAGCCAAGCGCTCCAAGTTCGCGATTCAAGTATTCAAAGCCAATAGCGTTGTTCTTGCGGGTTGCTTCAACGTGTGCGGTATCGGCAAGAGCAGCCACAGCAGCCACTTGAGCAGCCTGGTTCACGTCAAACGGCGGTTTGATTTTCCACATGGCACGGACAACTTCAACACTTGCCATCGCATAACCCACGCGCAGCCCAGCCAAACCGTAAATCTTGCTGAATGTACGGTTCAAGAACAAGTTCGGGTATTCCGAAAGCAGCGGAGCCATCTTCGGATAATCGGCAGCCGTTGCAAATTCAGCGTAAGCTTCGTCCAAGAACACGAGAACGGTCGATGGCACTTTCGCAAGGAAACTGCGAATTTCAGCTTCGGTGTAATAGTGACCAGTCGGGTTGTTCGGGTTGCAAATGAAAGCAACACGGGTTTTTGCATTAATTGCCGCCGCAAGTTTATCCAGTGAAACCTTTTCTTCACCTTCACCCACGCCAATAAAATCGGCACCGTTCGAAAGCGTCGTAAACTTATAGACGGAGAACGTCGGCGTAATGCCCACGCAGTTGTCTCCCTGGCGAATAAAAGCCTTGCCCACCATGTCGATGATTTCATCGGAACCATTGCCAATCACAATTTGGTTGGTAGAAACGCCATACATCTTTGCAATCGCATCAATGAGTTTCGGAGCATCGCCACGCGGGTACAAGTGTAGCGAATTCGCAATTTCGTGGAACGCCTCAACAGCCTTCGGGGAAGCACCTAACGGGTTTTCGTTAGACGCAAGCTTTACAACATTCTTAAGACCATAACGTTCACGAATTTCGTCGATGGACTTGCCCGGGACGTAATCGGAAAGTTTTGAAAGTTCTGGACGCGGTTCTATCACAAATACCTCCGTTTTTACGCGTGTAAATTTAGCTTTTACCGGGCGATTTATCTAACTTTGATGGATATGAAACACATTCTTTGCCTGTTATTTGCAGTTCTCGTAACAAACGCTTTCGCTCTAGACCATTTATGGGACATGCGCTACACGTTCGGCCCCGAAAGCCGCCCCTCCCCCAAAATCGGTGTAGGTCTAGGCATCCGCTCCCCGTTCAATTCCGATGTTCTTTTCCCCATCAACTTTACAACAAGGCTTAACAAGCAATTCGATGTCGGTGCAAAGCTAGACATCAACACCTACAATAAACTTGACGAAATCAAGACCGCGCTCGACCTAGGCGTCCGCTACCGTTACAAACCAAGCTCATACATAGCATTCGACGGCTATCTCGACCTGAGCGAAACTAGCCAGAGCGCCCTAGCATTCACCATCGGTACGCAACAGTTTATCGCAAAATGCTTCGCCAACTACTATGAACTCCGAGCCGGTTTCCTTGAAGGCGCCGTTGGCAAAAAAGGCGATCAAAGCGGATACGTAAAATTCTCGGGTTCCATGATTCCCACAATCGTTTTCGGACAAGTGCTCCGCATGTTCCTTGAAGTCACGACATCTGCAAGTATTGGACTTCTCAAGGATGATTTTATGATAGACATCATTCCAAAGCTGGAACTCACACTTGGCGGAACACACATCCGCATTGACTTCGATGTGGGCGTTATGCAAGAAAAGAACAATGATCGCAAGACCATTGCTCTTTACGTTATGACAGCATTGTAGCGGCTTCGCCGCTGTGGGCAGAACTTAGTCCGCTTCGCTCTTAGAACTTAGTTGGCAGAGCTTAGAGAGAAAAGTAATGTTCTAAGTTCTAAGTTCTAAGTTCTAATCACTATTTCACTACAAATTCCGTTCCATCGTAGTCCACGACGGCGGGCTTTGCCGCACTCACGGTTCCCGAGAGTATCGCGTGGCTCAGCGGACGTTCAATGTTGCGTTCGATGTAACGCTGGATCGGACGTGCACCGAATTCCGGCTGGTAAGCACCTTCCGCAATTGCATCAAGTGCCGCATCCGAAAGTGTAAGCACCAAGTCCTGACGGGCAGCGCGGTTCGCCAAATCCGCAAATTTGAGTTTCACGATTTCGCGAATCTGCTTCTTCGAGAGGCTCTGGAACACAAGTACTTCGTCCAAGCGGTTCAAGAATTCCGGGCGGAAGAACGCATGCAAGTCAGCTTCGACATCCGCAAGCGCAACCTGCGGCGGTTCACCGTTCTTGGCACTAGCCGCACTCAAGCGGAACTTCTCGGCACCCAAGTTCGAGGTCATCAAAATCAAGGTGTTCTTGAAGTTCACCGTACGACCCTTGCCATCCGTCAAACGACCGTCATCGAGCACCTGCAACAGCGTATTGAACACGTCCGGGTGCGCCTTCTCGATTTCATCGAGCAAAATCACGCAGTACGGATGCGTACGCACAGCTTCGGTCAGCTGGCCACCTTCTTCGTAGCCCACATATCCCGGAGGAGCACCGATCAAACGGCTAACGCTATGCTTTTCCATGTATTCGCTCATGTCAATACGGACAAGCGCATTTTCGCTATCGAAAAGTTCCACAGCCAAAGCCTTTGCAAGTTCCGTCTTACCCACGCCCGTCGGGCCCAAGAAGAGGAAACTTCCAATCGGCGCATTTTCGCGAGAGAGCCCGCTACGGTTACGCAAAATGGCTTCGGACACGGCTTCGACAGCTTCGTCCTGGCCAATCACGCGAGCATGCAAACGTTCGTCCAAGTGCAACAACTTTGCCTTTTCGCCTTCGCAAAGTTTTGTCACCGGAATGCCCGTCCAACGGCTCACCACAAGGGCAATCGTATCTTCGGTCACTTCTTCGCTCAAGCCGCCTTCTTCGGCACTCTTGCGGAGCGCTTCGGTCTTTTGAGCCAATTCCTTCTCAATGTTCACAATCTTGTTGTACTTGAGTTCAGCAGCGCGGTTCAAGTCGTAACGGGCTTCCGCCTGTTCCATCTCGTCCTTTGCCGCCTTCAAGGATTTCTTCAAGTCCTGTACTTCGGCAAATGCGGCACGGCGGTCCTGCCAACGTTCCTGCATCTGCTTGACGGCAGCATCAGTCACAGCAAGGTCTTCACGGAGTTCTTTCAAGCGCTTGACACTCGCTTCATCCGTTTCCTTCGAAAGCGCCTGCTCCTCGATTTTCATCTGGAGTTCCTTACGCTGCAAGGTATCGAGCGCTTCCGGGACGGTATCCATCTGCGTTTTCACAAGGCTTGCTGCCTCGTCGATCAAGTCAATTGCCTTGTCCGGCAAGAACCTATCACTGATGTAACGGTTCGAAAGCTTCACAGCCGCCACGAGTGCGTTGTCGTGCAGACGCACGCCGTGGTGCGCATCAAAGCCATCCTTAATGCCACGCAAAATCGAAATCGCTTCGTCTTCGCTCGGCTCAGAGACCTGCACCGGCTGGAAACGACGTTCCAAAGCGGAATCCTTTTCAATGTACTTGCGGTATTCCTGAGTCGTCGTCGCACCAATGCAATGGAGTTCGCCACGAGCAAGTTTAGGCTTGAGCATATTGCCCAAGTCCATGGAGCCTTCGGTCTTGCCCGCTCCCACAATGTTGTGGAGTTCATCAATGAACATGAGCGTGTTGCCATCTTCTTCGATAGCGTCAATCACGCTTTTGAGCCTTTCTTCAAAGTCACCGCGGTATTTTGCACCCGCCATCAACGCAGACAAATCAAGCGCAAAAAGCTTTTTGCCCTTCAACGCATCCGGCACGTCGCCGCGGTAAATACGTTCGGCAAGGCCTTCGACAATAGCCGTCTTACCCACGCCCGGTTCACCGACCAAGCACGGATTGTTCTTTGTCTTACGGCTCAAAATCAAAATCACACGGCGGATTTCTTCTTCACGGCCAATCACCGGCGAGAGTTTTCCATCTGCCGCCATTTCCACGAGTTCACGACCATAAAGCTTTAGCGGAGACTGTTCTTCGGCATTTGCGGCACCCGCAAACGGATCCGAAAGCCAGGTTTCCACCACTTCGGTCGAGCCTAGCGCATCTTCAAAAACTTTCGCCAGTCCACGGTCGCCCGAGAACTTCATCAACGCCACGAGCAAATCGCCTGGCGTCACCATACGGCTGACCTGACGGGCCGCCTGCACAGCGGCACGCAAAATGCGGTTCAAGTCGCTATCCGGTTCCACATCCGGGTTTACGCCTTCCATGCGCGGAATTTTCTGCACAAAAGGCTCTAAACGGCCACGGAGGTCCGAGGTCTTCACCCCTTTAGATTTATAGAGTTTCTTCAGGGTTGCATCAGGACCTTCAACAAGACCAACGGCCAAATGAGCCGCACCCAGGTAAGAGTGCGAACAGCGGTCGCGCAAGCTCTGCGCCTTGGCCAAGACCTTTTCTGCATCGTTAGTAAAATCTGACATAATAGACCTTCTTTCTTTTTTACGCCTTACCCTATGCAAATGGCGTGCCAAAAGTCCCCTAGCTCCCCAAAATTGCGTTTTTCAGCAAAAAAACGGCATTTTAGGCCGTTCCGAAGCCCCACCCTATTCAAAAAACAACATGCCAGCGTTTCAAAAGCAACGATTCAGAGGATTTTTTTGAAACAGCCTGAAGGCGCCCCAAAGCCGCATGGTTCGACAAGCCACCAACCTTAGCGGAAATATTCTTACACACTCATCACAGCAGCCCTACAGCCTGACGGTTTCGT
>NZ_DGUZ01000020.1 GCF_002394865.1 Fibrobacter sp. UBA4297
AAGTGGAACATGGGCTGGATGAATGATTTTCTCTCCTACATCCAGCACGAACCCATCTACCGCAAATACCACCACAACCAGCTTACATTCAGCATGGTCTACGCTTATTCTGAAAACTTCATACAAGTTTTCAGCCATGACGAAGTGGTGCACGGCAAGGGCTCCATGCTCGGCAAGATGCCTGGCGACAACTGGCAGAAGTTTGCAAACCTCCGCCTCACCTACGCATTCCAGTACGCACACCCGGGCAAGAAGCTCAACTTCATGGGCAACGAATTCGGTCAGTTCCGCGAATGGAACGAAAAGCGTTCGCTCGACTGGCACTTGGTCAGCTGGGATAGCCACGGCAAGCTCCTCGAAATGATGAAGGTCTTGAACCACATCTACAAGGAAAATTCTCCGCTGTGGGAAATCGACCATTACTACACCGGCTTTGAATGGATCTGGTGCGACGATGCAGACAACTCCATTGTTAGCTTTGTTCGTAAGGACGACCACGGCAATATGATTTTGTGCGTATTCAACTTTACGCCGGTTGTTCGTAACGATTACCGTCTCGGTGCCCCCGCACGCGGTGCTTGGAAAGAAATTTTCAACACCGATGCGGCCATGTTCGGCGGCTCCAATGTCGGCAATCTCGGTGAAGTCTGGACGCAGGATATTCCATGGCAGAATCGTCAGTGGAGCCTGAACATCAAGCTTCCGCCGCTTGCAGGCGTGTATTTCAAGCTAGAGAGATAATAGCGCATTCGCGCAGTTCTTAGTCACTAGTCATTAGTTACTAGAATTTCATTAAAAAGTCCCTGAATTCATTTCAGGGATTTTTTTATTGCTAATTCAATGTCACTGAGAACAAAAGCATCACAGAAGACGAGCGGAATACGCCATCATCATCGGACCAATACTCGTGGGAATTGAACGCGAGCGACACCCCTAAACCAACGTGTTCGCTCACCCACCAGTCCTTGCCAGCTTCAACATCGAAACTAAAAGCATGGAGCCCCGTATTCCCGGAATACTTGCGGCAATTGAGCCTGTAACCAGTCATTCCGAAAGCCCCGCTAAAATAAACGTTATTCCATCCCGGCACATAATACGTGGCACCAGCACCGACAAAAACAGAACTCAACACGTAAAAATCATGATCCACATACATCGAGAGTCCATAACGGGCTTCTCGAAAATCGGAATACGTAACAAAGCCCATGTTCGCATGCAAAGCCAAATTCGGCATGACATAAGCACCAAGTTTACCATGAAGCTTTATTCCCAGGCCATCCGCAGTCAATGATTCCTCGCCATCTGCATTTTCAAACGAAGAATAGCCAAGCCCTACCGAAGCTCTAGCAAACATTCCATCATGTGCCAAAGGCGTGCCAAGCGGCCCAGCTATAGCCACCGAAAACGCACAAGACAAGGCAAGCAGAAATATAGCGAGAAGACGATTCATAATTAATTTGGGACATCTAATTTAGCAAAATCAGATACATTCCAAAGCTTAACACCATCACCACGCAACCTAAACCCTAGCGATATATACGGAGAGATTCCTTTGGAATGGCCATATTTCGAAGCTTTCATATTATGAAATCCAGCCTTCAAACGAATTGCAATTCGTCCCGCTATTGGATCTCCCTCAGGCATGGTCTTACCCACAAGCCTCGGGAAAAGATAATCTACATATGCCCCAAAACCATAGCGGAAATAAGATTCTTGCTTGTTTTCGCGTTTTTCTTCACCATCTCTGCGAACCACATAGAAAGCTTTACCCAAATTTGCAAACGCGACACCTTCAAAATACTTTGTCTTAAGCACTCTATAACCTAACATTGAATGTATTCCATAATCTAAAAAGCCACAGGAATCGCACTTTTCATCCAAGGAGCGCGTATTGAATTCAAAAGAAAGCATCACATTATAAATTCTAAAATCTAAAGCGACATTAAAGAAGAAAAACGATTTGTAATCTGGGAAATCTCCAGCCAAAAACGGAATACCAAAATCAGCACCCAAGCCAAAACTGAAATTAGACGCATCTTCAATCAATGGTCTCATCATTTTTCCCAAAGCAATCGATTCCATTACAGGGCATGCCAAATCTTTATTGACTTCGGGCTTATTTTGCAATTCTTCGCATTTAAAAATTTCATGATAATCTTGTTCTGCAACACGATTCAAAAGCAAATCGAGACCATCTTCATATCGATACGTACTATACCTTACCAAATAATTCGATGCAGAATCTTTATTTAAAATAAACTCATAATCACGAGTTAAATACTTTAAAAGAATTTTCGAACGTGGCGACAAATCTGCGGAATCAGCAAGCTGAACAGCAGTTGCATAATCACCGGCGTAGACGAGGGATTCTATGCGTTTACGAACTTCAATCGCAGGGTTCGGTTCCACACTATAGTTCAAGCGGTATGGGAAAAATTGCACATTTTCCAAACTTTGAATATCAAAAAAAGCAACGGATTCAGACACACCATCCAAAAAGAAAATTCGCTTATTCGGAATTTCAGAATCAAATGCAGGCACAGTAATCACGCGTTGGATTAATTTAAACGAAGAAGAATCCTTTAAAACATCAGGACCCATATATGCAAATTGAGTAAATACCTTTTTTGTTTTTTCGGTTGGCGGATCTACCCAAGTTTTACTTTCTTTGTCATAAATTTTGTCTACGTGAATAATGTTATGAATTAAATAAAAACCATTTGATTCTTTTTGCAAGCGGAGTTCAAATGTTTTGCGAACATTCTCGGGTGCATCAGCCAAATCACGCTGCATGCGGGCCGCTTTCAGTTCAGACCATTCCATAAAAGATTTATAGACATCCGGATATTCCTTGTCGAAATTAACCCAAGGCAATTTATCCTGGCTGTATACATTGCTCGTGATGAGTGAACCGTAATAAGCGACAGGCGCTATTTCTAGCTTTTTCGCCACCGTCACTGAATTGACTAAAACATATTCATACGCAAAGCTATAGGATAGCAGAGTCAAAATAATCGCAAAAAAAAACTTAACCATATTAGCGTTCCATAGAATCAGGATAAACAAATTCTACCGGTTTCATTGTCAACACAGGTATAGAAAACTCAATTGACATATAAAACCTAAATCCAGATGCATTTACTGTATGATCGCCCCAAATATTTTTTATACCCGCTCTGAAACGAAGGTAAAACATATCGTACAAAACACCTGCTCCATACACCGGATAAGCCTGATATGAATCCTTGCTTGTTCTATTTTCATCGTTTTTACTTTTATTTTCACCATAGAAATCAACTTCTACACCAGTCGTTAAATAGCACTGCAACGAAATGTTTCTAAAGTAATAGCCAACATTTAAATTCCAGCCCAAATTGTAGAAATGAAGAGAATCACTAGAACGAACATCACTGAAATGTGTCGTAATTTGGGTTTCAAGACTGACATCATATATATACCAGTTTGTACCCCCATAAAAACCAAAACCGTTTTTAACCTTATCCGAAATATCTCCTAAAAAGGCGACATAGGAACCACCTAAGAAAAACGTATATGACTTGAGCGTATCAACAGTCTTTCTGTTCCAATAAACATCAACTAGATACTCTAGCTGCTCCCGTTTCTTCAACTGGAGCTTATGTTTTTCAATCAACGACTCGATATCATATTTATATTTAAAGAAGCCCTTCATTACAATATAAATAAACATCCGGTCACTCTCATTTTCAACACTTTTGAGTTTTTCATCAAGCTTTCCAGATTCTATTTCCGCTTGCAATTTATCTTTAAATGTTTTATGGAACGTATCGTAAACATAGTCAGGCCTTGTATTATAACGCGATACAAATTGCACATCACTAAGCGATTCAAAATCACCTAAAAAATATTTCAACAGAATTTTTTCGTAATCATGAATTATAAAATAAGTAGACGACTTTTCATACGACTCTGCAACATCGACCAGTTTCTTTAAACGCTCAAGACTATCATCTAGCAAAGCTTTTCTCATAGCATCGCGAAGATACTTGACCAGGTCAAACTCCTGCCGAAGCATTTCTGATTCACTGAATTTTTCAACAAGGCTCAACGTATCAGGAGATTTAGTCTCTTCGTAATCGTGGACAAACAAGTTCATCACAGAATCGTGAGCGACAGGTTCTGCAGAAAAAGCGCTACAATTCAAAGACAAAATTAAGGCGCACGCCCAAACAGCAAAACATTTTACACAAACTCGCATACGATAAATATACAAATAAGGTGTAAATGGCGCAACTTAGGAGTGCCCGCCCATTTCCCTCGGATGGTAGCTACGATGTTCTTGCTTGATGAAATCTTTATCGACGTGCGTGTAAATTTGCGTAGTGCTGATATCGGCATGACCGAGCAGTTCCTGCAAAACGCGCAAGTCCATGCCCGCCTCTAGGCAGTGCGTGGCAAAGCTATGGCGGAACGTATGCGGCGAAACCTGTTTGCTCAAGTGCATCGTATGCAATTGCACAATTTTCCATGCCCCCATGCGGCTCATCGGCTTGCCATGCGCATTCAAGATAACATTGTCCGTTGCAGGGTGCGTTAAGGGGCGCCCCTCTTCAATCCAGGCGCGGAGATTTTCCTTTGCCTTGCTCCCAAGCGGTACAAGACGCTGCTTATTGCCCTTGCCAATCGGCATGAGCCATTCATTTTCAAGATCGATTTGCGAAAGTTTAATACCAAGCGCTTCCGAAATACGAAGCCCGCCACTGTACATGAGCTCAATCAAAGCCGTATCACGGAGCGGATTCTTACCGTTCGCTGCACTCTCAAAAACGCTATCGATTTCTTCGCGAGTCAGGTACTGCGGCAGGTAATGCCCGAGTTTTGGCGTTGCAAGCATAGATTCCGTGCTGTAGTCGTACTCGCCCTGGTTCTGCATGTACTTGAGGAACCCGCGCAAGCTTGAAAAATGCCTCGCCACCGATGTTGGGGAATATTCTTCCTGCCCCGCAGTAAGTGTCAAAAATTCGTCCAGTTTTTCGGGCTTTAAGTCCTTGAGGTCAATACCGTTCTCGTCAAGCCAGGCGATAAAATGCCTCAAATCCTCCTGATAGCTCTGAATCGTCACCGGGGATAGATTCCGTTCTACCCCGAGGTGCGAAAGAAAAGCGTCCAGACGGTTGGAGTTGAGACTCATTTTAGCACGCTATGTAAATTTAATCTTCTTCGTCTTTTTTTGAGGGCTTAGCGCAGCGGTCTGTAGCCCAGTTGGTTGACTTGAAGCAGGCACTTCTGGTGTAGCAACATCCTTTGGCGTTGCTTTCCGTTATTTCGCAATTGCAAGCGATTCCGTCGTTGTTGCCATCGGTGTCGACAAGCTCCCCGTTGGAGCAGACCACCATGAATCCGCCTTCGTGATAACTTGTGTTGATGCAGGTCTGGAGGGAGTTGTGGCAAACTCCGAAGTAGGTTCCCAGGGCCTCGCACGATACGCGGCGAGTCTCGTTAGTAAGGTCGAATTCGA
>NZ_DGUZ01000021.1:0-40737 GCF_002394865.1 Fibrobacter sp. UBA4297
CAGCCCTACAGCCTGACGGTTTCGTCGCACATTTCGCAAACGGCAGTCCTATGCGTCACGAAAATCATCGTCTTTTCAGGGAAAGCATCGAACAGCCGACGGTAAAGTTCCGCCTCGGTCGCCTCATCAAGCGAAGAGCTGATTTCATCAAACAGCAGAATATTCCCCGGGCGCAAAAGCCCACGGGCAATCGCGATTCTCTGCGCCTGGCCTTCGCTAAGCCCATGCCCGCGTTCGCCGATTTCGCAATCCAAGTCATCCGGCAATTCATTCACAAATTCAGCACAGGCTATATGTAAAACCTGCTTCATTTCTTCATCGGTTGCATCCGGTTTTGCAAGTTGCAGATTGTACCGCACAGAGCCATTCATCAATGTATTGCCCTGTGGCACATACACAAAATTCGAGCGCGTTGCCTCCGAAACAGCAACCGAACAGCCGCGCATTTCCGCATCAAGTCCAGCCGTCAAGCTATCGTTGCGTTCCGTATAAAGTTCAATCCTGCCAAAATCGGGCTTTACAAATCCGAGCAAAAGCCTGAACAAAGTCGTCTTGCCCTTGCCCGTCTCGCCCATGACGGCATTCTTGCTCCCCGGCTTAAAATCGTGCGTGAACCCGCATACAATTTCGCGGTCCCCACCCTTATACCCAAAGCTTACGTTGTCCAAACGCACCCCGAGCCGCCCGCGCATTTCCAATGGCGATTCCAAAAGCATTTCCTTGCGCATACCCGACTGCGATTTTTCATCGCGCCCAAGCCCCGAATGCCCATCAACACCTTTTTCCAGTTCATCCAGGCGGTCAATGCTCGCCGTCGAATGCACCAGCTGCGGCACCATCCCAAGCAACGTCAAAATCGGGTGCTGGATTTGCCCGACTAGCTGCAAAAAAGACGTCATCACGCCAAACGTAATCGTCCCATTGCGCAACCCAAGGCCGCCCCAAATAAAGGCAAGCAGGTAACCCAGCCCAAACGCAGAGCCAATCACAAAGCGGGCCACCGTCGTAAAACGCGTCCGACGCATCACGTCGTTTTCCAACTTATCTTGTTTTAAGCCAAGACGTTCCGACACCCAGTTTTCACTTTCGAGCGAGCGCAAAACGGCATTGTACTCCACGCCCTCCTGCACCTGCATCTGGATGCGGCTTTCGCCTTCGCGAATTTCAAGCGTCATATTGCGCAAGCGCCGAGAAATCAGCTTACCCACCACGAGCAACACAGGGGTAAGCAACAACAATGCCCACGCCAACCGCGCATCGAACCAGCGCATCAGCAAAAACGCGCCCACAAGCTGAATTCCGGTCACTGCCATCTGCGGGAGCGTATCAATAATGGAGGCGGATACAGTCTCAATATCCTTCGAAAGTCTCGACGTTACATCGCCCGAATGCAGTTCATGACCGTCAAAAAGCTTTCGCCTGAACAACGTGCCAAAATAGAACAACCTAAGCGAGTTCGTCTTTTTGACCGAAGCAGAAGCCGTCATGTAGAAATACAAAAGTCTAAGGACTATCGTCCCCACAACCGTAAGCACCAAGAGCAAAATCATCTGCAAAATGTCGTCTTGCGTCCCGGTGAGAATCGTCTCGTCTATAAACCGCTTGCTGAGCCATATCATCAAAAGGCCGCACACCACGCGTGCAGCCCCCGCCAAAATGCGGGTGACGATATTTACGCGAAAGCCTTTCGTCCCGCGCCACAGCCAAGCGACATACTTCATTCGAGCACGTTCACCTTTAGCCATTCGCCGACAATTGCAGCAACATCGATCCGAGCCTGTTCTTCGCTCACTTCATACTCTTCGCAAAGAGCAACAGCAAGCGCTTCCACAGTAAACTCGCCCATTTCCTCAGCCTTTTTCCAGAGCCACGCGGCCGTTTCGTTCAGGCACAAAAGGCGGCCAAAATCCAAAGCGCCAAGACCTTCGCCCATAATAACCTGTTCGCCACACACATCGCGCAATACAAAACCGCTCTTGATTTTCATTTTTTCATCTTCCTATAAAACCAAAGTAAATAACGCCTTAAGGGTAACAGAATATACCAAATTTTCGCAGCACTCCTTTCGGCAAATGTCCCTTGCAAGCATTTTTTCCCATTCGGCTTGACGACGCAAACCACCTTGGCACAGACCTCGGAACGTTTGCAGTATTCCCGTTGCACAAGGTTTCCATCCCCCATGAGCACCACATTTTCACCCGAGAGTGCAACGATTCTATGGATAACATAACGTTTTTCTGCATTTTCCAAAAGCGCGACATTATCCGGGATCGCATGCGCCAGCACCACATCACCTACACGCAGATTCTCAGGCTTTTCTAGAATCACGCTATCGCAACCGCCCACGATAAACGGCAACATGCTACAGCCATTCACCGGGAATGTGACACTCACGCCCTCGCCCACCAAACGCACCGCTTCGGCCATGATGAGCGCATCACTTTTTTTCGAGGAATCCATCATTGAATCTCACGAGCAACCGATCGGCAGCAAAGCTTTGCAGCGTCTTCGTCCGGCAAGCATTCCAGATACCACACCGGCACATTCGAAGCAAGCCCGTTTTGCGTCATATGCAAGCCATCGGCAATTTTCTTGTCCCAGCGCATTCCCGATATACTCGGCACAATCGCCGCATACGCAGACACACCCTTCAGCGGAGAAATCTTGTTGAACGGGGCCTGCGACAAAAGCACGAACGCACCTATTTCCATTTTGACATTCTTGTAGCAAGGCGTCTTGCCGCTCCACGGCGAGCCATAGGCAACCGCAAACTTTTTTCCATCTTTTTCGAACAAGCGCACAACCGGATTGTCGTCATTGAATAGCTCGGAGCCCTCATTGTACTTGAGCCAAAGCCTTGCATGCGTACTTTTGCCCGTACCGCTCTTGCCCAAGAACAAATAACCAAGCCCCTTATAGCTCACGCTCGCCGCATGGAATAGAGCCGTGCCAAGCCCAGCCGTTGCAAGGGCGTACAAGACCATCAGCGCATTGTTCAGCGCAAACTGGCGCATTCCGGTAATCGCCGCACTCGCAGCATTCGCACCATTGCCCTTATCGCCTAAAAACAGCACTGCATGCTTAAAATCCTTTTCGCAAACAAGCACGCCCGTAGACTTCCCTAAAAGCAAAAAATCAAATACCGGCAAGCCTTCTGCCGTACGCCCACATACAATGGACTGTCCCTCATCTTCTTGGCGGGTTTCCTCGGTAAACGCTGGCACAGAAGCCTCTTGCACAGCAAGCGAAAACACAGGCTTTTCACAAGACACATCGCTTGAATTCACTGCAAATGGCGAATAATTATCCATTTGCGATAATATATCATCAGCGGCGTCTACTGCAAATAAATGTTCAGCAACTTTAAAAAAGAACTTATTCATCGGGTAACTAATTCAAGGCGTTTCTTCAATTTACAAATTAGCAAAAAAAAGACTCCGCCATATAAAAGTTTATTTTATATTAAAGCGCTATTTTACGGCGTCGAATGCGCTCGGGAATAAGCAAAATTGTACTTTTCCAATAATTAGATTCTTTATAAATGTAATACCGGGGAGCAATCGGGAATATGCGCAAATTCTGAACGCGGTCGTTGAACCAACGCCTAAGCACATTACGATTATAAGCTTTTTTAGCACCGAAATCACCCTCTGCAAATGTTGACTTGTACAGGATCCTACCGTAAAATTTGCTTGGCCTGCAAAGCATTTTGTCTTGAGGTAACTTGAATACACGCCCCAAGACCCCCATAATAGCAGCACAACCGTTTTTCATACCGATTTTTTGGGCAAACTCCCACGTGTATTGGCGATCGGCCTCCGTAGAATGGGTCAGCAGCATATAATAATCCATGTAATGTCTAAGGCTTACTCCAGAAAGCAAGGCGTGTTTGTACAAATGAACAAGCTGCATCAGTAGCGCAAACCGGATACTTGGGCTGTAAAAGCCTTCGGGCGTAAGCGTAAGGTTCTCAAGTTCCGGCTCCAGAACTTTTAGAACTTCATTGTAGGTTTTATTTAACCGAATGGCGTATGTTGCAGAAGTCGGCTTGTGGTGGACTTCCACAAGGACGCCTTTCTCATTTACAAATTCAATGTCGTGATAATCAGGCGTCAGATGTTCAAGGTTTGGAATCCCAAGACATTGTAACAACTCCAGAACCTTATCGTAACCACCGGGAACATAGATGTCAATATCGCCGGGTTGCCTCGAAAATGGATCAGGATACAAACGCGCATTGGCTTGGCCCTTCAAGATGGCACTTCGGAACCCGCGTTCGGCAAACAGCTGCGTGTAACGGGCCGATTCCTGATAGAAAAGGCGGTTCTTGCCACGGATAGCTTCGGCATCTCTTGCCCAAAGCAGCGTTAACAGATGCGGAGGCTGAGATTCCTTGGGTAATCGCGTTATCCCATTATAAGCGACCCCTAACAATGTTTGGCGATGCGCCATTGAGTAAAGCGCTTGCCACTCCTTGTCGGTCGGTATATACGGAAAAACCTGCGAGAGCCCGAGAGCGACTCGCAGGAGTTCACAGAACATTTCGTCAAGGGAACGTTTCAAGGCTTAAGCCTTGGGATCTGTAACATCGTCATTATTCATGCCAAAGATAACATTTTCCCTAACAGAACCGGCCAAAAGGGTTGTCTTGTATTCGAAATCAATGGTATCCATCTTAGGAGTTTCGTATTCTTTTTTCTTCATAATTTTTGCTCCTTTTGATTAGTGCTTAATGACTTTCTTGTTGACGTACATGATTTTATTCTGGGGCTTGCCATTCAGCTTACGGCCCTTGAGGTCGTAGTAGTGATCCTGCATCTGGATGTCACCCGTTCTTGTGTTCATCTTGCCGATGGACAATGTTCCACCGTCCTTGTCCAAGAAACGAACTTTGATGACATCCGGGAGAGGTTCTGAGGCAGCCACTTTACCCAAAGCATTCACAGGGCTAGCATTTTTACAGGTCAAGTAAGCACGCATCGGATAAATTGTCGCGCTGAGAGCTTTAACAAAAACACCATCAGCAGCATCGAAACCATAAAGGTTTGCCGCAGATCCCCAACTATTTCGCACATATGAACCAGTGAATTGCCAGCAAGTACTATTCAACGTAGTAGCATGTTCGTTATCGCCGGTAGACACAATTTTATAAGAATCTGAAGTTTTTTTGAAATCAAATCTTTGAGGAGTACCCGAGACCTTAACAATGTATGGCGTGTTCGCTACAATTTCATCGGTACTTTGCATGTCAAGCGTGAACGTTTCCGAATTGTAGTTCGTCGGGTAATAAGCTGCTACCACCTTTCCTTCATTCGCAGTATGTTCAACAGCTTCGTTCACCTTAACGGTCACCGGAAGCATAAGAGTGGAGTACGTTTTTGCAGCTGCATCACGGTCAACTACAATTTTATTAATCCCACTGAACTCCCCCTCAACAATCGAAACAGCACCTGTTTCAGAGTCCGACCGCAACGTCAAGGTAGAACCCGTTGCATCGGCTCCCGATGCAGCCCAGGCTGCGGTAGACCCCATCAGAGCGACTGTTGCCATAGCGGCAAACCGTGTTAGATGTATTTTTTTCATTGTTTTTCATCCTTCTTTTGAAATTCTAGCAAGAAAAATAGTTTAAAACATTCTTACTTGCAATATAAAACACGTATTTACGTATTCTTTTTGTAAGTTTTTTTTTGAAGGCCGTTCCAAATCGGAACAAAAAGTTCCACTCAGAGCAAAAATATACGTTGTAAGTGTTGTAATCCTTTACATCGGAAATGTACTAAAAACAATCCACACTATTCCAATTTAAACTATCTTATAGATACAAAACCAAACATCCCATACACCAAAACAACGGCACCTCTTCTGAGATGCCGTTGTTTCTTTTTTACACAACTTTCTTGTTTTATTCGAAATGTTTTTGTACTTTACTCGTGATGACAACCCATAATACTTCAAAGCCCTCTTGCGAGGGCTTTTCCATTTTCATGGGAATGTTCCAATTTCGTTGGGAGCGCGACTACCGCCCTCCAACTAATATTTGGTCCACCTTGATGGAGGGCTGACCGACAGTCACCGGCACATGTCCCGAAGAAGCGCCGCAAACGCCTGCAGCCTGTTCAAAGTCAGTACCGACCATGCTAATGCGAGGCATGATTTCGTGGCCTTTACCGATAAGCGTTGCTCCGCGGACCGGTTCGCAAATCTTGCCGTTACGAATGACGTAACCTTCATCGACAGCAAAATTGAACTCACCTGTTGCCGGGTTCACAGAACCGCCTGCCATGCGGGCTGCATAGAGACCGTTATCCACGCTTGCAATCATGGAATCGAGCGTATCCTTGCCCGGTGCGATAAACGTGTTGCGCATACGGCTTACAGGCGCATACTTGTAGCTTTCACGGCGGGCACTTCCGGTGCGTTCAACACCTACTTCCATGGCGCCCACACGGTCGCTCATGTACGTTTTCAAGATACCGTTTTCGATAAGCGTCGTGCGCTGTGTCGGCGTTCCTTCGTCATCGTACTTGAGGCTACCCCACACGCCATCCATCGTGCCATCGTCAATGGCTGTCAAGCAGGGCTGACCAATCGCTTCGCCAAGCTTTCCGCAGAACGGGCTTGCATTGCGACGGATGGATTCCGTTTCCAGCGGATGACCGCAAGCTTCATGGAAAATCACGCCGCCAAAGCCATTGCCCATCACGACCGGCATTTGCCCGCCAGTGATGTAACCGGCATCGAGCATGCGCAGCACTCGCTCGCCACATTCCGTTGCTAAAGCTTCCGGAGAATAATTTGCTAAAAGTTCATAACCGCCAAGAGCGCCCGGAGCTTCGTGCGTCGTCAAGCGTTCCGTGCCGTCTGTTGCCGTCACGTTCACGTTTACACGCAAACGACCGCGAGTCATTTCCAGATGCAAGCCTTCGCTATTCATAAGCGAAATCGAAGTGCAGCTGTCCGTCACGCTGGCGCCCACCTGAGCAATCTTCGGCGAGAGCGCACGGGCCGTCTTGTCCGCACGGAACAAGAAATCCTGCTTCATGGCCTGTCCGAGCACGCGCGGATCCTTGTAAGCCGTCATGTTAAAATCGCAAATGCGCTTTTCAGGCGCAAATTCAAACGGCCTTGCAGCCGAGCCTTCCGCCCCCGCTGCTGCGGCAATGCGCCCGAACGCAAGCGTCTTCACAAGCTTCACGAGAGCTTCTTCGCTGTCGTCGCTCGTGAACCCGTACAGGACTTCCGTCCCGTACAAAAGGCGAACGCCGATACCATACTCGGTACCCGCGGTCGCCGTTTCAATCTGGCGATCCTTCAAGCCGAGGCTTGAACTGCGGGTCTCTTCTTCAAAAATTTCAACAAAGTCAGCCCCGGCACTCTTGCCGGCTTCAAAAATCTTGACGGCAACTTCCGGATTCATCTTACACCTCGCCGTTCATCTTCTTGCGCACCGGGATGCCGGCAGCAAGCATTTCGCCCTTGATACCAGGGACCGTATAATCGCCAAAATGCACCATCGACGCGACCAGTGCCGCATCGGCACTCGTCTTGCGGAACAAGTCTACGATGTGCGCCGGAGTTCCTGCACCGCCACTTGCAATCACAGGCACTTGCACAGCCTTTGCAATCATGTCGGTAATCGTGAGTTCGTAGCCGTTCTTAACGCCGTCCGTATCGATGGAGTTCAAGCAAATTTCACCAACGCCGAGATCTTCGGCACGCTTTGCCCACTGCAAAGCGTCGATGCCCATCGCCTGGCGGCCACCGCGAATAAACACTTCGTAACCGCTCGGAATCTTGTCCGAAACGCCCACGAACTTCGCATCCATGCCAAGCACGATGCACTGGCGTCCAAAAGCCTTCGCGCCTTCGGCAATGATTTCTGGATGGAGCACAGCAAGGCTGTTCACGCTCACTTTTTCTGCACCTGCGAGGAGCGCTTCGTGCATGTCGTCCAAGTTACGGATACCGCCACCCACTGCAAACGGGATAAACACGCGCTTTGCAATCTGGCGAATCATTTCCATGTCGCACGGGCGGTTCTCGGCGCTCGCCGTGATATCGTAAAAGACAAGTTCATCGACACCATCATCGCTGTAACGCGCACCCATTTCTACAGGGTCGCCAATGTCGATATTACCTTTAAACTTTACACCCTTCGTGACCTTGCGGTTACGGACATCCAAGCAGACAATTAAACGTTTCGTGAGCATATTCCAAATGTAGAAAACTAGTGTAACCCGTCAACAACAAAGAGCCCGGCACATCAAACCGAGCTCTTTTTAAACGCATTTTCCAAAGCGATTAGAGATTCTTTTCGATGGCGTTCTTGAGCGTGTTCTTCGGCACGGCACCGACGACGTTACCCACTTCGACACCGTTTTTGAACAACTTCATGTTCGGGATGTTCGTGATGCCAAAACGGGCGCAAATGTCCGAAACGCCTTCGTCATCGACGTTGATCTTTGCGACAATGGCGCGACCGTCAAATTCGTTGGAAAGTTCTTCAACCACCGGACCCATCATCATGCACGGACGGCACCAGGTTGCCCAGAAGTCAACGAGCACAAGCTGACCCGAAGAAATAACCTTATCAAAGGATTCTGCAGTAAGATTCAAAGCTGCCATAAAAAAATTCTCCTATTTACCAATAGCAATATAGCAATTATTAGTATTTAGTGATTTGTGGTTAGTGATTAGTAGGCAGAACTTAGCCCGCTTCGCTCTTAGAACTTAGTTATTTTCTTTTAGAGCAAAAGGAGTGTTCTAAGTTCTAAGCTCTAACACACCTTCCTCATCTTAGCACAATAGATGGGGCCACAGCCATGAGCCTTGTCCGGCAAAATGTGAACGCCTAGTTCCGTGCGGTCCGCACCCTCCGGCAAGTTCTCAATTCGAACAAATTCCATCATCTTGCGTTTTTTCAGAATCTTAGCGACCACAGCGTCGTTTTCAAGCGGCGAAAGCGCGCAAGTCCCGTAAATCAGTTCGCCACCCGGTCTAAGCGCATCCACAGCTGAGGCCAGCAGCGAGCCCTGTTCCACCGACAATCGCTTAACACGCTTCACCGACCACACTTCCAAATGCGACGGCGAATTCAGCACATGCCTATCCGAAGAGCACGGCGCATCGAGCAAAATGCGGTCATAGCATTCTTTCTTGTGCATGCCGAACTTCACGCCATCGTAGCCCGTGACGTTGATTATCGAACGCCACGATTCCGGCAAGGAATTTTCGAGCACATGCTGCAAGCGCAACCGCCTATCCGGCGAGCGGTCATTGCACTGGAGCGAGCCCATGCCCTTGAGCATCGAGGCAATCACGAGCGATTTACCACCCGGGGCAGCACACATGTCGAGCACATCCATTCCAGGTTCTACCGCAAGCGCCTTAGCCGCAAACACCGAGGCTTCATCCAAAAAATACGGCTCCAGAGCATCGTCAAACTGGAGCTTCGTTGCACAGCCTTCGCCTTTCAGCGATTCCAGCAACGCAGGCCAGCGCTCGCCATAAACCTCTTCAAAATAGTCGAAAAATTCCATGACACAAATTTAGTCATTAGTCAATAGTTCTTAGTCATTGACTCTCCAAACTCAATAAAAATGCCCTTTAAAAACCGACAAATCAGCCAGCACAAACAAACTAAATTATTTGTAAGAAATCCAAATTTTTGAAAAATGTCCCAATTTACGTGAAACTTAATCCATATCATCAAATTTTCACGTAATTTTTCAACTTTATCTGTAATATTTTTTGATTTTTCCCAAATTTAGCCCATACTCAAGTGTTTTCTTCAGTAAAAACATTACAAAACACCCGCAAAAAAACACCCTCTTTATTCAATTTCGATTAATTTATATACAAAATTACGTATATTTCCGCATTTTTCCCTAATTTTTCACGTAAAAAACGCACTTTTTCCAAATTTCGCACATCCGGCGGCATCTCGAGGCATTCTGCCGCCGCACAAAACAAAAAACTCTCTGCTCAGGAGTAAGAGCAAAGAGTTTTTTAGTTGAGCTACCAGGATTCGAACCTAGACAAACAGAGTCAGAATCTGTTGTGCTACCGTTACACCATAGCTCATCAGTGCGCACCAATTTTAGAAAATAATTTTTCCTTTTGCAAGGGGTATTTGAAAAATTATTTCATAGTTTGCAAAGTTACCGGCTCAAAAGTCATCCATTGCTGGTCCAATGTATCGTTTTTCGGCAACTGCACATGCGTAATTCTCACGTATTCGTCAAAACCAACGCCCGCACTCTGGAGAGTCTTCACAACCTTAGGATCGCCAGAATAGAGTACGATGTCTTGACTGCCCGCCGGGAGATTGTCGATTTGCAGCATATTGCAAACCATTTCACGGATAAAATGACTCGTGCCCTTCAAGCCGACAACCACGCTGTTCGCCATGCAGTTGCTCGCCTTTGTCGTATCGGCATCGTCAACAGCAAGCATAACACCGCTAACAAGCACAGACGGCTTCAAAAGCGTCGTCTGGCCAACCGACAGCGTATCTCTTAAGTCCTTGAGTTCCGAAGCATTCACATAGCGGCTCACGCCAGCAAGTTCAACCGTTCCGTTTTCTCCCAGCAAGCGGTATTCCATGCGGAGGCTGTCATACGGAACCTTTTCTGGAGCGGGCAAGATCCAGCGTCCAGAATCGTCCGTCACCGTCTGGGCAACAAAGCTTACGGAATCGCCTTCAACAAAGCCAAAGCCGAACAAATCCGTAATCATTTGCACCTGAACATTTGCGCAGGCAGAATCGTTGCACTTCACAACGCCAGACAAGTAAGGTTCCTTCGCTTTCTTTTCTTCAAGCTTAATCAGGGAATCGACTTCCATCGTCGTGCTCCAGATAAACGGTCCCTTCGAAACCGTATCCCCAGACTTCACCTTGCCGTCCATGCTCCATGTACGATAAATTAACGAGTCTGCAACGCCAGATTCAGCAAGGCGAGCCACAATCTGCGGATCGCCCGGGCAGAACCCAAGCCACCATTCGCCTGCAGGAATCAGCATCGAGAAGGAATCCCCGGCAAAAACGCTCTGCGAGAACGGCGTACCCGGCATGTAGACCTTGAAATGATCGCCAACCGAGACCGACGGTTCAGTCACGTCTTTATAGTAAAGAACGCTACTAAACACGGCAGCCTTTTCAAGCCTAATGCTATCCAGAGAGCCAGCAACAGACTTTGTCGCATGCGGCTTGTACGAAATTTCCTGATACTTGGCGTCAACAACGGCAAGCTGGAACGTATCCGCAAACACGGAATCAAAAGAGAACACACCCTGCGAGTCCGTCTCCGTTTCAATGTATTCCATCTCAGTTAAAGTATCACCAACAGAAGGCTCACGCGCAATGCGAACCATGGCGGATACAGCAGGAGAACCATCTGTACGAGTCACCACGCCACCAAGAGCAATTGTGTTGCCCGTATCCGTGACAGTCCCTGCAAAATTGTCATTTTCGTTAGTGCAAGCAAACATGCAAGCACAAACCGCCACCAGCAGTCCGATGTATGACTTAGCAAACTTCATCTTCACCTCCCTCGGCGTCCGTTTCCGGTGGAAGATTCATCTTTTCCTTGCTCAGCGGGAAGAACTGGATGTTCAGTTCGCAAACCATAGACTCTCCCTCATCCGAGCGGACAATGTCCACAATTTCCTTGCGGAACAAGTCTATCTTGCTAATAATCCTTTCCAATCCCTGTGCCGACACACTCATCGTCATACAAGATACATTTCTACGTTCCGTACTGTAGTGATCTAGCGCATCCTTGCCCAAGTCAATCATCTGTTTCTGGAATTGATGAACGAAAAGCGGGGCGATTTCACTGCCATTCGTAATTGCCTTGTTTACGGAATGGTAGAATCCATCTTCGCCGAGCTCGATAAGTCCCAGATTGAGAAGGAGCTGGATAGTCTGCTTTGCCTGCGGGAGAGTAATTTTCGGGTTCAAGAAAAGCGCAAGTTCCTGAATGTTCTTGTCGTTGATTTTCAAGACGGCAAGAGCTTCGCGCGCCACAACGTAGTACCACTTGCTGTAGTATTCCTGCTGGTTCTTGGTCAAGTTCTTGATGGTACGCGGGAGAAGCGCCGACATCTGGTCGAAGATTTGCTGCTTCGAAGAAGCCGTCGTTGCATGCGTGAAATCCACCATCAAGGTGAAATAGCGGCCTTCCCTTTCGTTGAGTCCGAGAGCTTCGATAAACTTCGGAATCATCTGCTGGGTAAGCGACTTACGACCGCGAATCAAATCCAGATACAATCCGGACGAGGAATAGCCAGCCTTCTTTGCAAAAGACCGGTACGAGAAATACCTCTGCACAGACTTACGGTAATCGTAGTAGTCCTGGAGGTACTTTCGATAATTGTAGTAGGCATATACGTTCATCAAAAGGAAATTTAATTTTTTTTGATTTTTTTGGGAACACCTGTTTTTGAAAACATCCTGTAAAAAAGGCGGTTTCCATAAAAAAAAACAAAAAAAAGAACACTTCGAGAACACTTTTTGTTTTTGAAGTGATACGCTTTCAAAAAAAATAGCTTAATTTAAAGGAACACCCAATCCCATCCCTCGGACTTCCGGTTGTACTCCACCGGAAGTCCTTTTGTGTTATAGGCCCTTCGGGCCATAACACAAAATGCTGCGGCTCGGAAATGGGCCCGCAAGCGGCCCCGCTTCGCTCGCCTTATGCATTTGTGTTTTTTCATTGCAGCAAGCCTAAGTATAACCATGCAAGGTTGACGCTTCGCGTCCGTAGCTGCATTTATCAAATACAAGTCCATAAATGGCTTATGCTTGAATAAATTTGCACACTCTTGGCCGCGACTCTCGACCTACGCTTTTGCACTTCGAGCAACACCTATAATATTTCGTTATGCAGAATCTCAGTTCATGCATCCAGTTATTTCATGCAGAACGTCAACAACATTCTAAGTTCTAAGCCCTATTTTTTCTAAATTCACTATTAACTATTGACTAATGACGAACAACTATTAACTATTCCATGAAAATAAAAGAACTCGCCCTGGGAACACTTAGCCGCATTTTACGTTACGCAGGAATCCTCCTCCTTATATATATTAGCATGGTATTTTACCTTGCCCTAACCGAACGCCGCAACGCGTTCCCCCGCGCCATCACGCACAACGAAGCGCGCACCGCCATTGCAGATAAGGCTAGAGCAATCAACTGCACACTTGACGACGGCACTAAACTCGAAGGTTTCGTTGTTGGAAACGAACAAAACAATGTCCTCCTTTACTACCCCGACGCCGACGAAGACGCCGCCCAGTTCCTCGCCGAACTCGACAGCCTTCCAGGATTTGCAGCCGCCACATTCAACTACCGTGGTAGCGGCGAAAACAAGGGAACTCCGTCACAAGAGACTTTCGAATCCGACGCCCAGATGATTTACGAATGCGCATCGCAAATAAACGGAAACGCCCCAAAAGTCGTCGCAGGCCGTGGCACAGGCGCCATTCTAGCGACAAAAATGGCCAAAAAAGAGAATATTACAATTTTGATTGACCCTGTTTGGAGCATTGCCGATGCGATTTCTGACAAATACCGCCTCCTTTACCCAAAATTTCTTGTCAGAGCAGACGTAAAGATCGAAAAAAAAGACATTTCCACCTCTAATAACATAGTGATTCTATTGGATAGAGCCCGATATAACGACCGTACAAGCTCAATAAAGCAAGCTCTTGAAGGCGTTAATTTATCAAAGCGAGGCTCAAAATCCCTATCTGAAGCCATTTTTAACGTGATTTTGCGCAAATAAAGAAAAAAATTTTTCATTTGTTGCAATATTTTACTTTTTTATTATTATTTTTTATACAACAAATGTTATTGGTTACGAAAAAGATATTTTTATCGTTTGTACTTGTTTTTTTCGTGAAAATCTTTGACATTTGGACTATAAGTTTTTATTTTATCGTCAATCAAGAAAAACAAACAAAAGAGGTGTAAATGGAAAACGTAATCGTTAAAATGGATGTTCGCGGCTTCATCAGATTCCCGGAAGAAGCTGTCAAGGCCCTCAAGCTCGACAAGCTTGCCACTCAGACCAAGACTGAAGATGGCCGCACTGTCGATGTCGGTCCTTACGTAGACGTCGAAGTTGACCCGGTCGGCAAGCGTGTTGCAATCACCCCGATCAAGACTCCGAAGTCCACATCCTTCCGCTTCATCAACGGAATCATCGGCTCCAAGTCTAAGTTCCTTTACTTCAAGGGTGCATTCAATGCCATCGGCCTCCCGGTTGCAACCGGTGCATACACGCTCGTCAAGGAAGGCAACAAGTATGTCTTCACCGCTAAGGGCGCAAAGAAGAAGGGCGAATGGACCACCCTCGCATGCCGTAATGCAGTGGGCAACAAGACCATGCTCTCCATTGACACCCGTGGTACCATCATTTTTGACCACAACACCAAGAATGCTCTGAATACCAAGGAAAACAAGACGATGGTTGCAGAATACGATGCTGCCAAGAAGACCTTCAAGCTCACATTCAGCAAGAACAAGGGCTTCATCAACGTCCGCACCATTGCAAGCCATGCTAACGCATCCTTCATGGGCACGCTTTCTTCTCACGGCATCGCTCTTCCGCTCAAGAGCTTCCGTACTGAAAGCCAGGTCGACAAGAACGTCCTCACGTTCAGCGTCGCAGCTCTCGTTGCACAGCAGAAGGCCGCAAAGAAGAAGTAATTCTTCAAAAGGTCTAGAGGTACGATAAAATGATTGAAGTTTTCAAAGTATTTTATCCGACCCATTACAACTTTGCAGCACTCAGTATATTGCTAGTTCTGCTGGTAATATACCTGCTGACAAAGAAGAACTTCAAGTGGACCCTCATCTTCTTGGCCTTGCTTATTGCATTCAATGTCGCGATTTACAAGCGAACTGCAGGCAAGACCTGGACGATTACCCTTGAACCGGAAACATCATCCGATCCTTACTATACCCCGCAGGCCCAGAAAATGACCTTCTCGGTACACAAGAATTGGACGATTACCGACGAAAAGGGTGTAGTTCACCACTGGTGCTGGGTAGAAGAATATTGGCAGAAATTCGCAAGCATTGACCTTGTGGCTAAGCTTTGGGGCGAAAACTCCAGCAAAAAGATGGTCAAATCCACCGAAGGCCGAGCAAGCGAATCCGGTGAATAACTTCTAGCGAAAGCTCCGCTTAAAGCGAAACTAATTTCAACCCACCATTTTCCATGCAGAGAATGGTGGGATTTTTTATAAACTCTCCGGGGGATGCGACAATGCCGTTCGGCATATTCCAGATTCCCGAGATGTGATGATGACCGTGGATGCAGTAGTCGCAGTTTTCTTTTTTCAACATGCGGTTGCCCCACTCCAAATATTCCTCGACTTTGATATCCCGGGTTTCACCGATTTTACGGCTTTTTCGCCCGACAAAGCGTGCAAGAGACATCCCCCAGTCCGGGTGGATTTGCTTGAAAAGAAACCGGTTAAACGGGAAATCCAAGACCTTGCGCATAAAGCGATAACCACGGTCGGACTTGGGCACACCATCGCCATGGGTAACGAACACGCGTTTGCCCTGAATTTCGAGAACGAGCGTCTTATGGACCGCCACCCCTAGATGCTTCGGGAAAAAATCTCCGTAAGCAAAATCGTGGTTTCCTTGTAAAATATGGACTTTCACACCAGATTCCACCAGTTCCGCAAAAGCGCGATACAGCCTGAAATGTGCCGACGCTATATAATAGTTGTACTCGTACCAGAATTCAAAAAGGTCGCCCACCACAACGACATGGCTCGCCTTCCCTTTCCAAAAAGACAAAAGCTGTATCAATTTTTGCTCCCTGTCGGGGACTGCACCTGGCGGGTCGATTCCTAAATGAGCGTCACTAATAAAATAAGCGGGCAAGTTCATGGGTTCAATCATAATAAAATCAATACTGTTCGTTTTTTTATATCTTTGAGACATGCGCTCCATCGTCAAGTTTTTATGTTCAGCCCTCGCTTTCACGGCATTTTTATCAGGATGCGCCATGAAACTCACGCAGGGCGATCTTGAAGGCGTCCCCCTGACAGACGAGAAGTTCAGCTTTTTCGGGAACATTCCCTTTATATACGGGGGCGACACGCTAGAGCTCTCGCAAGATTTACTCCGAGCATACACAAAGGCCGCCAGCGAAACAGAATTTCCGCGCAACACATGCCGTGGCGAAGCCAGAATCAAGGCGACAGTCCTACAGAACGAACCAAATTCTGCCTGGAATATCGGAGTCCTCATCCCGCTTTGGCCCATCCTCCCGGTTAACGAATCCTGGACATACGAACTTTCGGCACGCGTTTTTTGCAACGGGACTCTCGTACGCCACGTGGAATTCATTGAACAGCAAGACATTAACGCAATCTTATATGGGCGTCTCCGTGCAGACCTCGTGAACAAAGCGTCCCGAGAAATGCACCGCAAGCTTGTACAGCGCCTGGCATTTGAACTCAACGGGAACAGACTCACAGATTTAAACAGCGTGAGCGATTATTAGCGGCTTCGCCGCAGTTGGCAGAACTTAGCCCGCTTCGCTCTTAGAACTTAGTTGGCAGAACTTAGAGGAAAAAGCAAAGTTCTAAGCTCTAAGTTCTAAGCTCTAAGTTCTATTTACTATTTTATAGAGCAATATGCATACTTTATACATCGTAGCGACTCCCATCGGGAACATGGAAGATATCACCTACCGCGCTGTGCGCATCCTTAAGGAAGTTCCCCTCGTCCTTGCCGAAGACACCCGCCATTCGAGAATTCTCTTTGACAATTACGGCATCACGACGCCCATGGAAGCCTACCATGACTTCAACAAAGAAAAGGTCACGCCCAAGTACGTCGACTTTTTGAAGAACACCGGCGACATCGCCCTCGTAAGCGATGCAGGAACGCCCGGCGTTGCAGACCCGGCATTCAACCTCGTGCGCGAATGCGTCCGCGAAGGAATTGACGTGCGCGCCATCCCGGGACCGTGCGCAATGATTACCGCACTCGTCTCTTGCGGCATGCCGACCGACCACTTTACGTTCCAGTATTTCTCTCCAAAGAAGAGCGCCCAACGCATCCACTTGCTCGAGAAGCTGAAAGACGAAGAAGCGACCCAGATTTTCTACGCGAGCCCGCACAACATCGACAAGTTCGTCGAAGAAATCAAGCTTGTCTTTGGCGATATCAAGATTGCACTCATGCGTGAACTTACCAAGAAGTTCGAAGAACATCTCATCGGAACGCCGACAGAGATTTCTGCGCACTTCAAATCGCACCCGCCCAAAGGCGAATTCGTGCTCGTGTTCAATCCCCAAGATAAAAGCGGACTGTAAAATAGACGAAAGAACGCCGCGTTGCGGCTACAGACGAGAGACGAAAGTAGCCGTAGTCTTTATTCACTAAGTTCTAAGCTCTGAGTTCTACCAACTAATAACTAATGACCATTGACCAGTTACTAAACAACCTCAAAACTCTTCCGCGTGCGTACAAGATTTACACTGCAATTCTTGTAGCCGTTGAATTTGTATTGTTCTTGTTGCGTCCCGACACGCCTGGGCTTTACGTTCAGATTCCGCAGTTGTTGCCCATCATTGCCGCCCTCCCGTTTCTGTTTTTCAAAAACGCACGCCGCCCCTTTGCGCGATTCATGAACACGTACGGCATCATCGTCTTTGCGTTCCTTGCGCTCGATTACCTCACGCGCAGCCATGCCGGACTTTTCCAAATCGTAGCGACATTCATTCCGATGGCACTCTACTGGTTCTCGCTTTTTGCTCGCTGGAACGTGAAGCTCTTTAAGCAAAAAGACGCACGCATAGCACTTGCACTCGCCACGATTTCCTGGGGATTTGTCGCATTCGCATTCCCGCCGCTCCCGCTCGGCCCCGCCATTCTCGTACTGCTTGTGCCCTGGTTCATCATGCTCAACAAGTACAATCGCGAAACGGCTGTATTTGCGACATTCTGGGCAAGCATGGTCTACAATGCCGTCAATTACTATTGGATCCGCAATGTGATGAACGTGGAAACGGCCCCCTCGGGCCTTATTTTCCTTGGGCTCATCCTCCTCATCGCCTACTTGAGCCTGTTCAACATTCTCGCGGCCTTCGCCTACAGCACCGCCAAGAATCTAAAAATCAAGGGCAAGGCATATCTACTAATCCTGTTCCCCGTTTTTTACGCCTCCATCGAAGTTCATCGCACTACAGGCGACTTCGCCTTCCCATGGAACCATCTCGGTTACACGCTCGGAAACCACATTGAGCTCATTCAAGCGCTTTCCATCATCGGCATATTTGGCTACACGATTCTAATCATTGCATCGAACCAGGTTGTCGCTTATGCCTTTTTGCAAAAAGGACGCAAGAAGCTCGCACTTTTCGCGGTTCCGTTTGTCATTTTCCTTGCGCTCCTGATACACGGCAGTTGCGTACTTTCATCACCAGAAGCAGCCCCGTACTACAACGCAAACGCTCCAGAAAATCCTTCTATCGCGATGGTGCAGCCAAGCATTGCACAAGGCGCCAAGTGGAGCAAAGCCCGCTTTGATTCCATCATCACCAAGACGTTCAGCATGGCGATGGACAGCACTCCCAATGGCACAAATCTCATACTCCTTGCCGAGACCGCAATCCCGGACCACATCCGCAGGCAGCCGCAAGTCATTCACCGATTGCACCAGATGGCGGACAACAAGAACGCAAGCATCCTTACCGGAGCACTCGACTACAAGCGCGTTTCAGCCGACATCAACAACCCTCGCCGATTCGAAATTTACAACGCATCATTTCTTTTTACGCCAAACGACCCATACTTCCCAAAGCGTTACATCAAAAAACATCTCGTACCTTTTAGCGAACGCATTCCGTTTGACGACGTGTTCCCCATTCTCAATTACGTGGACCTTGGCGAAGGCGACTTTGTTCCCGGAAAAGAGACTCCCGTTTACGGGCCTTATAACTGGACACCGTACATCTGCTACGACGCCATTTTCGGAGATCTCATCCGAGACGCCATCAAGGCAGGTTCTAGACTGATGGTGAACATTACCAACGACGGCTGGTTCGGACGCAGCACCGCCCCCTTCCAGCACCTGAACATCGTACGCCACTTGGCAGTCACATACGGTTATCCGGTCGCACGCCTTGCGAACAGCGGAGTTTCGGCTTTCATCGACCAGTACGGTCACTACGACCAGAACACGGACATTTTTGAAACGCGTGTCATCCAAAGAAAAATGCCCCTCAAGACGAGGAGCACGTTCTACACATCTGTAGGCGAAAATTTTGAGAAAGCGTTGCTTTGGTTCCTTGTAATTTACCTTGTAGCGCTATTTGCATTATCAAGAATTCAGAAAAAATTTAAATGAGTTATTAGTAGTTGGTCATCAGTCAATAGTCTAAAGCTTGGCACCGTTGGTGCGATTATAAAACCAGTGACCATTGACCAATGACTAAGGACTTCTCATAGCAACAGCATCGGCGGCCAGTGACCGGCCTTGGGGCGCTCCTTGAATTCGGCGTTGGGCAAAAATTCCTTGAGCTTAAGCGTCCATTCCGGCTGAACGGTCGTATCCAGTCGCCCGTAAAGCACCTGTATATTTTCACTATTCGGGATGACCGACTCAACGCGGTGCGATGCGAGGAACATTAGCCCTTTAGCAAGGGATTCCGCGCTATACTTTTTCGCCTCCCTAAACCAGTCGTCCTGCCAGTCGCCAAAGTCATCCTCAAAAAGCTCCATGAAAGCCTTGAGCGCAGGCTCTGTCGTAGTTTCGAGCTGGTGAGCCATAAAATGAAGGTTCGGAACGGTCCAGTTGCCTATTTCATCACAAAAATCGGCATACGGAGAAAGCAAAATCCACTTTTGCCCTTTTTGCGGTCCCGACGTTGAACACATAAGCGACAAGGCGCCTAGTCCCCAGGCAACAACGGTCGAAGACTTCTTAAATTCCGGAATATTTTCCGGTTTTTCCAAAAAATCAGCCATTTGGCCGTACTGCACATAGTTATGGATAGCCGAAGGAGCTACGTCCATCAGATCGTCTTCCCAAATCCCGAGATTTGAGGCCCAGTCGGGCAACCAGATCCATTTTTCGCTCATATTCAACCTCACTCATGTGAAGAACCTACTAACACTCTCTTTAAACTACAAATAAATGTAGCCCCATAGGTATATATATCCTAATTTCTCTTTGATAGCAACTTTAAAAAAAAGTATTTTACAATTTGTACGATTTGTTCGCCTCTGAAGACAAAACATTGTATATTATTTGTATAAAAAGAAGGAAAACATTTAAAGAGACATTAGTTCTATGAGACACTTGATTCCATCACTCTGCTTAGCACTTCTCTTGGCCGAAACCGCCTGTTCCGCGCCGCATGCCGTAAAACAAAACGATTCCGACATCCGTCAAAAGAATGCCGCCACGCGTCAAAGAGCAGAAAGTGCCTACAACGAACTGGACGGATTTGGCACGACCTCCGCAAAATCGGCTACAACCGCCCCCACTGCGTTCAACGCAAGCGCTCCAGCCCAGGCTGTGGGCCAAAAAGCAACGGCTGCAACTGAAGCTGCGACAGAAACTTACGCAAACGCAAGTGCAATCCAGGATATTGGCCAACCGATTATCATGGTTTCCCCAAATTTGACGCTCAAGGACGGAGTCCCGGACCTTTCCGCCGAAAGCCCGTACTCCCGCACCACGGCAGAAGCCATTAACGGCTACCTCACCAAAAAGAACTACGAAGTCAAGTCGCTCAATGGACAAGCCGAACTGAACAGCATTCTCCAGATGCAAAGCGACATCGCCAATACCGAGGACGACTTGTCTTACCTCGCAAGTGTCGCCCTGGACGCAGACATCTATATCAAGTACACTCCGGAAGTAACAAACGACGAAGTCTCCGTTGAAGTATCCGCCTACGAAACCTCGACCGCCCGTCTCCTCGGTTCACAGTCCTCTGTCGTGCGCAACAACGGACACACCTCCAAAATCAACATCAACTCAAACATCGGAGCCGCCGTCCGCAAGGCCATGCCCGGTCTCGAACAGAAGATTCTCGGCTACTGGAAAATGGACCTCGCCAAGGGCACCCAGTACAAGGTGGTCGTCAATATCAAAGGCGAATACTCCGACAGCCAGACCGAAGACTTGCACGACGCCATCATGAAGGGTCTCAAGAGCAACTTCAGCTCTGTAAAGGTAAACGTCATGACCGCAAAGACCTTGGATTTCGTCATCTACGCCAATCCCTTGAAGTACAAGGATTCCCAGGAAGTCTATTCCAAGATCCGTCAGATTTTCAAGCCTATCGCCGAGACCAAGAAAAACAACATCACACGTAAGTTGATTTTGATGGAGCTGAACTAGTAATGAATATTAAAAGCCTTATCCTCTGCGCCTGTTTCGCCGTAGTTCCCGCACTGGCCGGAAAAATCGTCACTTACACAGCGACTTCCACGGTATCGCAAGAAGATGCGAACAATTCAGCCATGGCAGGTGTTGCAAAGCAAATCAAGTCGCAAGTTTCTGCCACCCAGACTTTGACCAAGTACGAAGACATCAACGACGGCAAAAGCGTCCTTGGCGAGACTTACAGGTCCAAAAGCAATGTGAAGAGCAACGTCGTTCTTAAGGGCGTCAAGGTTGTTCCCATAAAAATGGATAAAGGCTTTAAGGCAACGGCAACGCTCGATATGGATGAGTTCACAGCAAGCCTTCAGTTCCGTTTGAAAACGCTCCAGCAGGAAATTGCCAAGCTTGAAAAATCCGCCCGCAAGGCAATCAACACGCGCGTTTATATCAACGCAGCCAACGACTTGGCAAAGGCCGAAGACAAGGTCAACGAATACAACTTCTACTTGCTCCAGCTCGCCGATGTCTATCCGCTCAACGACAGTCACCGCCTGCAGCACGGCCTTCCGGAAATCGAGAACACTCTTATCGAGCGGCTTTCCAACATCATGATTACAACGACAACCGAACCGAACTTTGAGCTGACCAAAGCAGAAATGCCTTCCTGGAATGTGATTGTCAAGGATTCGATTGGCCCTGTACCAAGTTTTCCGCTTGTTGCTCGCCAAAGCAAGACGCTTTCGGAACGCCGCACTCAGAAAAACGGTATTGCAACGTTCAAGTTGCGCAACGTAAACTTTGACAAAGGCCCGTATGTCATCACCGTGGAGCCGAACCTCCCGTACGAAATCTTGAAAAAGGCAGGCCTCAAGAACGCGCTTGAAGTTCCTTACCGCGTGCGAATCTCCCGCTGCGAAGTCAAGCTCAACTGCGACATGATTGCAAATACTTGCAACGCTCTTGAAAACGCACTTTCTAAAAAATCCATCTTTGCTACAGACGATGAAGAAATTGCAGCACCGGAGCTCAGCGTAGAAATTGAAAACACCTTTAGAGGCAGGCTCGGGTTCATTTCGTCTTTTGACTTTACCATTTCAATCAAAGGCGACAAGGTCAACTTTTTCACAACGGCAAAAGGTGTCGGCAAGAATGAAGTTGATGCAACCATCAGCGCTATCAAGAAGACGGACTTTAGCCCTCTCCAGAAGCAGCTGTTGCCGCTCTGCAAATAATTGATGGAATTCACGTGGTCACAAAACCAACAGATGCAATTTTAGACAATTTATAAATGTATCTTTACAAAGCCGCTGTTTGGCGGCTTTTTTCTATGAAAAAAAGAATTTTATCGATACTGTTCATTCTGTTGCTCGCAATACCTGTTGCGGCAGGTTTTCGCGTAAACAAGGCCGGGCTCCCAAAGCGTCCGCAAAACAGTTACGTGTACGATGAAGACCGCCTGCTCACGAAGCAAGAAGTGCAGTTCATCAACGCACTTTCTGAAGAGCTTTACAAGAAGGCTGGCTTTGGACTTGCGGTGGCGCTTATCCATGACATTGGCTTTGCGGACTTTAGAGATTATGCCTTGAACATTGCCGAAAGTTGGGGCATTGGCGGCAAATCGAACGAAGGCGTCTTGATTTTTGCGGCAATGAAACAGCACAAGCGCAGTGTCGAAGTCGGCTACGGCGCTGAAGGTTACTTGCCCGACGTGCTCGTGGAAAGACTCCAGCAAAAGACAATTGTCCCAGCATTTAGAGTTGAAAAGTACGGCCAAGGAGTCATAACGCTCGCCTGGGAAATTGCGCAAATCGTTGCTAAAGAAAAAGGCATTACGCTTGAGGTCAACACCGACCAGCTTCCGCAAGAAGAAGAAAACAACCCGTTTGGGCTAGTACTCGTGATTTTCGTGATTCTGTTCTTGCTCGTTTCGAAAAACGGCGGCGGACGCGGAAACGGTTGCCTTTGGTTCCTGCTAGGAAACGCGCTCAGCAACAGCAGTCGCGGCCACCACCGCGGCGGCTTCGGCGGGGGCTTTGGCGGTTTTGGCGGAGGCGGCTTTGGGGGCGGCTTCGGCGGTGGATTTGGAGGAGGCAGCTTTGGCGGTGGCGGCTCCGGCGGAAGCTGGTAATTTAGAGGTTCCCTTATGAGAAAGATTTTAAGCGTTGCAGAATTTCAGAATTCAGAATGGCCGAAGCTTTTTGAAGAAGCGCTCGGCGACAACCTCGTTTCGGCGTTCATTCACGGCGACTGCCTTATGGAAGGGTTCTCTGCGCTGGAATCCACGTGGACCGTCAGCTTTATTCTAAAGTCCAATTCCGTCGAAGACTTGCTCCCGCTGCAAAAGCTCACAGCCAAGGCAAAGCGTGAAAACATCGAGTTCAACCATGTGTTTACCCGTTACGAAATCAAGACTTCACAAGACGTGTTCCCGCTGGAATTTTTGCATATCAAGAGCCGAAATGTAACGATTTGTGGCGAAGCGCCGCTTGCAGACTTTTACCCGAACCTCGCGGAACTGCGCATCGAATGCGAACGCGAACTGCGCGGGTTGCTCGTGCACTTGCGCCGTGCATTCCTTTACCTCAAGGAAGAACGCAATCCGCACGTGATTTACGTGCGTTCTATGCCGACGCTCTTGCCATTGCTTTACGGTGTTTATTTCCTTGCGACCGGAAACTACCCCAAGAGTCACGAACAAGTTTACGAGATGTTCCCGGGCGTGCGCATTCCTAATATGACCAATGACAACGATGTGATTATATCAAACATCAACAAGCACATCGAAGCCGTGACTGCAATCGTCAATCAAATCGATGTGATGAAGGTGTAGAGATTCATTCAGATTTTATTTTTTTTCTAATTCCAGAATCGTCCTTAAAGTTCCTGTAGGACGAGATTTCCTAGACTGCTGAATTTTCAGGGAATCTTCTGGAATTTTCCATACTCTCATTATAGCAGGTCCCATTGGAGCAGAACGTCTTCTAGCATTCTTTAGCCCGCGTTCATCATCGCTAGCAACGGTTTTGTCGAGAACAGATGTTTTAAAGCCATCTTTATAGGTTTCTTCCTCTTTCAATTCTCCATTTTCATTCCACACTTTCCAAACGCCAACAGGCATGTCATCTTCATAATACTCTTCTGCCTTTAAGCGCCCGTTTTTATGCCACGTTTTCCTAACGCCATCCAGTTTTCCTGCATTATAATGTCCTTCCTCGGCGATTTTTCCATTCTCATGCCACGCTTTCCGAACACCTTCTAAATTGCCGTCTCTATAATAAAATACGGATTTTAATTTTCCACTTTTATACCACCTTTTCCATACACCATGAGCTCTGTCTAATACGTAATTATCTTCCCATTGCAATTTTCCATTTTCGTACCACCATTTCCAAGTTCCATAACGCTTACCGTCCTTGTAAATAACCTTCGATTTTAGGCAACCATTGCTATACCACTCCGTCCATATTCCATCAAACTCACCATTTTTATAGAATCGCTCATCTTTCAATTGTCCATTTTCATACCACGCTTTCCAAGCACCATCAAGCAAGCCCGACTTGTATAAACTCTCTTCTTTCTGTTTTCCGTTTTTAAACCATTTTTTACTCGTTCCATCAAGTTTATCTGATATATAAAAAGATTCAGTCTCTAGTTGTCCATTTTCATACCAAGATTTCCAAGACCCCTCTTTTTTGTCAGACTTGTATTTTCGTTCGCTTCGCAATTGCCCATTTATAACATTCCACATTTTCCAAGTTCCATCTCTTTGGCCTAGTTTATAACTTGCTTCCGAAAACAAATATCCATTAGACCACGTGTTCCAAATGCTGTCTTTTTTTCCTTCTTTGAAATGCCCTTCAACAGACAAACAGCCATCACGATTCCATTTCCTACTAACACCTAATTGCACACCATCTTTATAATGGTTTTCCGATTCTAACACCCCGTTTTCATACCACTCCCGGCTCACGCTATCACGAATAAAGTTTTCTTTGCAGTCCGAAATTTTTCGACAATTCTGCACCCAATAACTATAAATTTTACCTTTATAGAACTCTTCTTTCGACAATTGTCCATTGCTATGCCACCATTTCCAGACACTGTCACGCATCCCTGCATAATAAAAACCTTCAAATGCCAAGCGCCCATTTTCGTGCCATTCTCTCCAAACTCCATCTTGCTTGTCATCTTTATATAAGCCTTCTTTTTGTTTTTTTCCATCTCTATAATACGAGATGTACGGGCCATCTTTAACACCTTTGCGATACGTCGTTATCTCTTTAAGCACACCGTCGCTATAATACTCTTTGCGCTTCTCGACACAAGCCGCGAGGAGAGAGAAGAGGAGGATGGCGAAGAGGATGAAAGTTTTGTTTTTCATAGAAACAATCGTTTATTGCAAATTATAAACTTCTTTTGGGAGATGCCGTCCCCGGCACAGTGACTGGGGTGACAAGCGCCATGACATGAGTTTCGTTCCAGACCTACCAATAAATATCACCTATCGGTTACTGAATTGGTATTAAGGACATATTTTGATACTTTTTAATTCGTTTTTTATATTCGCTTTTACTTAATTTCGTTCCTCCATCATAACACCATTCTGATTCCAATTCTCCGTTTGCATTCCAAGACTTCCAGCAACCACTCTTTCTGTTTAAATGATACCGTCCTTCCTCCTTTAACATACCATTTTCATGCCAATATTTCCAGCGTTGCATTTTTTTGCTTGAACTGTAAAAACCATCTTCCTTCAATTGGCCATTTTCATACCAACATTTCCAAGTTCCATTCAACTTATCAAACTCATAATTTGCTTCTTCTATCAAAAGCCCTTTTTCGTTCCAAGATTTCCAGCATCCATTTTTCTCACCATTTTTATAAAAACCAAGTTCTTTCAATTTTCCATTCTCATACAATTCTTTATGGATTCCGCTTTTTTCGCCTTTTTTATAAAAATCTATTGATTTCAGTCGGCCATTCGAATACCATTCTTTCCATGTTCCCACCTTATCTCCATTTTTGTAAAACCCTATTGCTTTCAGACGACCATTAGAATGCCATCCTTTTGATGTTCCCACTTCCATTCCGTTCTTATAAGTTCCTACATATGCTACCATTCCATTTTTATGCCAAAATCTGTAAGGTCCATCCGTTTCACCTGATTTAAACTTTCGTATGCCTGCAAGCTGGCCATTATTATGCCAAGTTTTCCAAATTCCTTCTTTCTTACCATATTTATAATTCCCCTCTTCTTCAAGTTTTCCATTTTCATGCCATTCTTGATACACGCAATTTGTTTCTTTACAAATTTTTTTGCTAGCCACATTCCCGTTTGCATGCCATGATATTGATGAATCTTCCTCAACTCTCCTATCATCTTTATAAAATTCAACTACTCTTAATTGTCCATTTGGATGCCACCATTTGGTATAGCCATTTTGTTCGCCAGCTTTATAGTTCGATTCTTCTTTCAAGTTTCCATTTTCATACCATACTTTCGAAATTCCATCAAGCCTACCAGACTTATAATTCTCTTCATACCACAAAAGCCCATTTTCGCGCCACGATTTCCACACACCCTCCATTTTTCCGGCTTTATAAAAGCCGTCCTGTTTTATTTTTCCGTTTGCATACCATTCCTTCCAAGCACCATCTTTAATACAATTTTTATAGTTCTCTTCTAAGACAAGTTTTCCATCGTCATTCCATTCTTTCCTCTCAAAATTTTGCACACCGTTTCCATACAATCTTTCTTCTTTTAGTTGTCCATTCTCAAGCCACCACTTCCAAGTTCCACTCGGCACACCATCCTTATATTGACGAACTTCTTTTTGATTTCCATTTTCATAAAACGATATGTATTTGCCATCCATGCCATTTTTAGAAAAAGTTGTAACGAATTTTAATACACCGTTATCGTAATATTTTTTATGCTCTTCGACACCACAGGCGACGAGGAAGAAAAGAATTATAAAGGAAATAAAAGTTTTGTGGTTCATAGGCAAAGTCGTTTATTGCAAGTTTATAAATTCTTTTAGGAGATTCCCGCCTTTCCCCGTCATCCCCGTCAAGCGAGGACAGGCGCGAGGGCAGGCGCGGGAATGACTACATTTTTATCTTATGGGGCCTAGAAAGCCCCCCCAAATATTTCTTTGGTCTTTTTTCCACTTCTGCATCATATTGCCAAGTCGATTCCAATTTTCCATTTTCACACCAAGTTTTCCATACGCCATCTTTGTAACCATCTTTATATGTTCCCATTTCTTGCAACTTTCCGTTTTTATACCATGATTTCCAGAGACCATCTTGCTTACCGAATTTATAGTTTCCAAATTCTTTCATTTTACCGTTTTCATACCATTCTTGATACTCGCCATCACGAATAAATTCATCATCACAATAAATAGGAAGATTCAAATTGAGTTTTGCACGATATAAGCATCCTAAATAAAATTCTTTATAGCTTTTTTTCCCCTTAAAATATTCCACCATTTCTTGATTTCCATTTTTAAACCAACTTTTATAAGAAATCAGTAAACCCGTTTTAAAACAACCTTCAGCCTGTAACTTTCCATTTTTATACCATGATTTCCAGATTCCTTCCGGTTCATCAAGTTTATAGATTCCTTCCGATTCTAATTGTCCGTTTTCATACCAAGATTTCCATACACCGTCAAGAATACCATCCTTATAGTTTATCTCTCTTATCAATTTATCATCATCATCCCATAATTTCCAAGTGCCATCTTTCACACCAGATTTATAGGCACCAATTTTTCTCCACCTCGTATTTCCACTTAGCGGCCACAATATGTTTTTTTGAGGCCACATTTTCCAAACGCCTTCTCTACGACCTTCTTTATAGTATCCTTCAGACTCCAATAGTCCATTCGAAAACCATTCTTTCCATAGACCTTCGCGTTTACCGTCCTTATAAAGTCCTTCTTCTTTCAATATTCCATTTCCGTACCTCATCTTCCATAGACCTTCTTTTTTGCCTAATTTATAGAAGCCTTCGGTTTCTAAGACATTTTTTTCATTCCACGAACGCCACACGCCATCAAGTTCGCCATCTTTATATTGTTCCTCCCTTTGCAAATTTCCATATATATCCCACATTTTCCATACGCCATCGCGGTGACCGGCTTTATAACTTTTTTCTTCTAGCAATCTTCCTTCAAAGCTCCACTTTTTCCATATTCCGTCAAGGCTATCATATTTATATTGACCTTCTTCTTCGACAAGACCATTACTGTGGTAGCTGATAAACCTACCATTTTTAGCATTCCAACGATACGTTGTTATAGATTTTATTTCGCCATCATCGTATTCCTTACGTACATTATTATAGGTTGCAGCAAGGAATAAGCTGTAGCCGATAAGGATTGCAATCGAGAGATATAGTTTTAGTTTCATAATTAGACTGTAATTTAAAGACACTCATTCTTCTAATTTGAATAAGGTGGATGGGTAAAAGTTCCATGGTAAAACATTCATTAATTTATCTTTTGTCCTACGTTCCTTTGAGCCCATTGGTTTATTACTCATTATTTTTTTTTCGCATCGGACGAGGCCTAATCTTTTTTTCATTTCGATAAAATTCTTCGTTTACAACATTCAAAGGCATCACCACTTGATTATTTTCTATTTGATGTTTTGCGGTTTTCGATTGATTATTTGCAAATCTTTCGTTTCCAAAATTTCTCTTTACTGCATCATAATCAAACTCTCTTTTCAGTTGTCCATTTTTAAGCCATTCTTTCCAAATTCCTTTGGGTTTGCCATTTTCGTAAGAGCCTTCAAACGCCAATTGACCATTTTCAAGATAGACTTTCCAAAGGCCATCTTTGGCGTGCGATTTATAAAACCCTTCGATAGCAACTCCTCCGCTTTTATACCATACGCGCCACAAACCATCTTTACCGTCAGAAGTATAAGATCCTTCAAAAGCAATTTTTCCATCTGGGCGCCATCCCTTCCAGACGCCATTTAACTCACCCGCTACGTATTTACCTTCTCTTTTCAATTGTCCGCTTTCATAAAATTCTTTCCATATACCAGCCTTCCTACCAAATAAATATTGTCCGATCAGCGAAACTTGTCCATTTTTATAAAATTCCTTCCAAACGCCATCCAACGATCCCACTTCATAGTTACCTTCTTTCTTCAACTCTCCGCTTTCATAGAATTCTCTCCAGAGACCATCGAGTTTGTCTAATTTATAAGTAGTTTCATACGCCACTTTTCCATTTGAACGGAACTGTTTCGAAACACCATCAAGCATATCTGCTTTATAATTTTTGATCCATTCCAATTGTCCATCTCTAGACCAAGATTTGAATACACCATTTTTCATATCGGATTTATACGACGTAAGCTCTTTTAATCGTCCATTTTCATACAATTCTTTCCAAGAACCTTCCTTGTTTCCGTGCTTGTAATATGCCTCAGATTTCAATCGTCCATTTGGATACCAAGATTGCCATACGCCATTAGGTTCACCTGATTTATAATATTCGACAAGTTCCATTTTCCCGTTTTCATACCAAGATTTCCATAAGCCATCCATGTTACCGAATTTGTAATTTATTTCAGACGCCAATTGACCATTTTTATACCATACTTTCCACACGCCATTAGGCTCACCCGATTTATAATACTCTGCCGTTTTCAACTGACCATTTTCAAACCATTCCCTCTTGGCACCGTCTAAAGCGCCATCCTTGTAATGTCTTTCTGTTTTCAACTGGCCATTTTCAAACCACTCTTTCCAAACACCATCACATGTTCCTGCTTTATATTTCTTTTCTGACAACAGTTGTCCATTACTATTCCATTCTTTCCAAACACCATCCATCAGACCATTTGCATAATATTTTTCGAACATGATTTGGCCATTTGGAAACCAAGATTTCCATAATCCTAACCTTTCTTTTTCTTCATATAGCTTTTCATCCTTCAATGTACCATCGCCATACCACGTTTTCCAGGTTCCTTTCCTTTTTCCATCATCATAAGTCCCTTCTATAGCCTTCACTCCACTATCATACCACTCATTCCAAATGCCATCCAAAATACCGATTTTATACATACACTCTAATTGCAATTGTCCATTTGCAAACCATTTTTTCAATAGTCCCTCTATAAGACCAATTTTATAGTATTCATCTAATTTTAATTTTCCATTTTCGTGCCATGTTTTCCAGGGGCCTTCTTTTCGACCTGCTTTATATTGTCCTTTTTGTTTTATTTTCCCATTATTGTAATACGAGATAAACTTATCCTCTTTGCCATTCTGATCTAATGTTGTTATAGACTCTATTTCACCACTATCGTAATATTCTTTACGCGAGAAAACTTCTTTGTCGCAGGCGACGAAGAAGAAAAGTGAAGCAAAAAGCAATGTGAATAAGATGACTTTTCGGAATTTCATAATCAGATCGCAATTTAAAATTATTCTTCCTGCAAATTACAACATACGAAGGAGATTGATTATAGACAATCTGTTAAATTATCGTAAATAAAGGAGATGCCCGGTCGAGGCCGGGCATGACAACATTGGTTTAGCTAACTTATTCAGCGGTTTTGCGGTAGGCTTTGGGCGAGACTCCGACGAGGCGCTTGAAGAATTTTCCAAAGAAAGAAACGTCCGGGAAGTTCAGAATTTTGGAGACTTTCTGGATGTCTCGGGACGACGAGCGCAACAGCACCTTTGCATCGAGAGCGATATGCTCGTCTATCCAGCGCTTGGCATTTTTACCAGTCTGCTCTTCGGCAACGGCTGAGAGGTACTTCGGCGTAATCCCAAGTTCATCGGCATAGAATTTCACGGAATGTTGTTCGCGATGCTTTTCGACGACAAGGTCAATGAACTGCGAGAACAGCACCTGGCCACGGCTCTTGACGACATCCGTCGTAATCGGTTCTTCGACAAAGCCGATGCATTCGTACAAAAGTCCTATCAGATGATTCTTGAGAACTTGCAAGCGGCAAGCGCTGGTTTCCGTCGTTTCAAACTTTTTCTTCAAAAATTCAAAGCTTGAATTCAGTTGTTCAAACTTTCCCTTGTCGAGATGCTGCAGCGGATTTTCACGGAACCTTAAAATCAATCGCGTATTGTCATCAAAGCGAATGATCAATTCATCAATCATATTCTTGGAGCAAGCAATGCACTCCGGGTCAAAATCGGCAGAAGCATTCTTGGCACGCAGCACCTGTTCCGGGAACACGACAAACAAGGCGCCCGCTTCGAGGTGGTAGGTTTTAAGGTCAAGTTCAACGTCCACGGAACCGCGTTTCACCAAGAGGAGCACTGCCGCCTGGACTTTTACATAATTTTCAAGCCCGAATTCCTTAAGACTGGTAAACATGGCAATTTTATCGGGCAACACGTTTGCTTGACGCAAAAAATTCAGCATCGAAAAATCCGCAGTGCGGATATTCGCATTTTTATGAAAAGGAAGGTCATTCATTATATTGATATCTTAGTAAAAAGTAGAATGAATGTCAATTATTGATGAAGGAAGTAATTTTTTATTACAAGATGGCGATTCCGCTCCGTCCCCATTCGCGGATCATGACCACATAAGAGCTGAAGCTCTAAGTGGTCAAAGAGAACAAGTCCGGGACGACAAAAGACAGTAACAACAAGAAGGCTAGATTTTTAAAACAGTTTGTAGCAGAAGTACAGAGTGTATGCAAATACGCCGCGACTCATGGGTTCAAAAAATTCCGAGGAATAAGCGGCAACCTTGGCATAGGTATCAAAACGACCGCCCAACGCAATTTTATTTGTCAAATCGTATTCTGCCGAGGTATAGTTCATCAGCAACATATCCCAGCCATCAGCACCATAGTGCGGTAACGAGCCCGGAATCGTATGCAGCACATCGACTATCATCTTGTTTTTGAACCGGAACTTTTTCCCGATTGAGACTTCAACCCCAAGCACGTACTTTGCCCCCATATTGTACTGGTAATTGTCCATGTCCGATTCATATTCTGGATGCACCTCACGAATCAAGTCGTCATAGCCCATATCCGTCGTGCCGAGCAAAATGAAATAAATCTGGTGGTACATGCGGAACCGCAACTTAGGCAAAAGCCAAAGTGAAAAGTCAATACCCGTACCGATAGAGATTGTACCGACCGTTGCGAAGTCGCCATAAAACGTACAATAGTCTAAATACGTTGCAAAATCCACCCAGTGGCCACGGCCATGCACACCGGCGTTCGTGAGTTTCCCCGTCACATCAAGCTGAAAAAGCGTCCCATCGGGACCAACTTCACCGCGAGTGAGCAAAGTAAAATAATCAAACGGTCGCTTGACCTTCCGGAACGGCTTGCCATATTCAATTTCGGCGCCATACATGACATGCTTATCGTCCCAGCGTTGGTCCAAATCATCCTCATTGCGGCCACCGTAGCGATAGATATTCCCGAAATGCGAGCCCGTTCCCAAGAAAATAGAGAAATCCATCGGCGTGTTGCCCGTAAAGACATCGCGGTTGCCGAACATTTTCCTTTGTAAGTAAGCAGAATGCGCCATTCCAAACGCGCCAACCTGATTGTACCAGGGAGATTCATCAACGCCATAAAGTTTTCGCGAGAGCCTGTAAAGGACTTCGCCATAGACAGCGCCGCCAATTGAAGTTGCAATCAAGTCATTGATGGAGGGGTATTCCGTCTCGGCAAACATTTCCCACGTGTAGCTACCGAGGGCGGCAAACAAGAGGCTACCATAAAAGCCATAACCCGCGCCACGCGCAAAGTTGTAATAAGTAGCCCCTTGATACGGGTGCCCATAAAAATTAATCGCCCAATGGTTGTGGTCCCATTGCCATCCTTCCTTAAAATTGCGTTTCCAGTATTTCGGCCCCGTGCGCGCGTAACTTTTGTCCAAAACATAGCGGTCCCACGCCCAGATAAAGCCGTTAAAACCGAACACCTCGCCCAAGACAAAAAACGGATAAACTTCTTTAGGCTTGTTCAAGACATCGTTTTCGAGAGTATCTGCAAATGTCGTGTTGGTAATGGTGTATCCGATATTGACAGAATCGTAAGGGGTTTCCTGCGGGGGGATAGAAAACAAAGGAACGACGCCTTGTGGCACCGGATTTAATTCCTCACCCCAAGTATAGAACGAACAAAACAAAAGTACCATCAATAATTTGCGGATCATATTTCTCTCTTTTACACCAAAGTTAAGACTTTATTGAAAAAATTAAAGAGGAGTCTCGACGGCTCCTCTAAAGTAGAGAATGAACGTCAAATATTTAAGATAAATGGTTACTTCGACTTAAGCAAGTTATCGAAGTAGACGATTGTCTTTTCGAGCCCCTGGCGGAGCGGAATTGTCGGTTCCCACTTGAGAGCGCTCTTGGCAAGCGTAATGTCCGGACGGCGCATTTTGGGATCGTCACCCGGGAGCGGCTTGTAGACAATCTTGCTCTTGGAACCCGTGAGTTCAAGCACTTCCTTGGCGAGTTCGAGCATCGTAAATTCGCCAGGATTGCCGATGTTCACCGGTCCGATAATCTTGTCCTGGTTCATCATGCGGACAAAGCCTTCGATGAGGTCGTCCACGTAGCAGAAACTGCGGGTCTGGCTGCCGTCACCGTAGATGGTGAGGTCTTCGCCATTGAGCGCCTGGACGATAAAGTTCGAAACGACGCGACCGTCGTTCGGGAGCATGCGCGGGCCGTACGTATTGAAAATGCGGACGATGCGGATATCGACCTTGTTCTGACGGTGGTAATCCATGAAGAGCGTTTCGGCGACGCGCTTGCCTTCGTCATAGCAGCTACGGATGCCGATGGGGTTCACGTTTCCCCAGTAGTCTTCGGTCTGCGGGTGTACAGCCGGGTCACCATAAACCTCGCTGGTACTCGCCTGTAAGATGCGGGCTTTCACGCGCTTTGCGAGACCGAGCATGTTGATAGCACCCATGACGCTTGTCTTGATGGTCTTTACCGGGTTGAACTGGTAATGGATCGGGCTTGCTGGGCATGCCAAATTGAAAATGCGGTCCACTTCCAAAAGAATCGGTTCGGTCACATCGTGACGGATGAGTTCAAAGTTGCGGTTGTCGCGCAGGTGGGCAACGTTAGCCATACGGCCTGTGAAGTAATTGTCTAGGCAAATGACTTCGTGACCGTCATTCAAAAGTCTTTCGCAAAGATGACTTCCTAAGAATCCAGCACCACCAGTAACTAAACAACGCATAAAAACTCCCATAAAGCGTCTGTATAGTGGAAATATAGTAAAGGAGAATAATAAAGGAGATGCCCGCTCGGTGGCGGGCATGACAATTCTGCTGTAAGCATGACAGCTAGATGGCGGGGCAACGCCCGCCATAACAAATTCGAATTAAATTCTCATTGAGATGTCGAGGGCCTTGACGCTATGCGTGAGGGCACCGACAGAGATGAAGTCGAGACCGAGCGTTGCAATCTGCTTCGCGCGTTCGAGAGTCATGTTGCCAGAACCTTCCACGAGGCACTTGTCGCCACTTTCCTTGATAATCTTCAAGGCTTCGGCCATCATTTCGTTGCTCATGTTGTCGAGCATGATGACATCGACACCCTTGTTGAGGAGTGCACGGAGCTGGTCGAAGTTTTCGACTTCCATTTCGACCATCAAGCCCTGCTTGTTGTTCTTCTTGACGACTTCAAGAGCTTCGAGAACGCCACCGGCAGCCGCAATGTGGTTGTCCTTCACGAGCACCATGTCGAAGAGGCCCATGCGGTGGTTGGAACCGCCACCGACGCGAACGGCGTACTTCTGCAAAGTGCGGAATCCCGGAATCGTCTTGCGGGTATCGAGCACCTTGGTCTTGCCGCCCTTCAAAGCTTCCTGGAACGTGTGGGCAACCGTTGCCACACCGGAAAGTTGCTGGATGAAGTTCAGGAGCGTGCGCTCGCCCGTCAAAAGTTCGTGCGTCGTGCCATCGAGTTCAGCAATCAAGTCGCCCTTCTTCACAACGTCGCCATCTTTCTTGTGGAGCGTCACCTTGGCATTTGCCTTGAGTTCCTGAAACACGAGTTCGATAATCGGAAGGCCGGCGAGCACGCCATCTTCTTTTGCGATGAGGCGGGCATGCTGTTTCTGGTCTGCAGGGATGGTCCATTCGCTGGTCACATCGCCCGTGCGAACGTCCTCGGCAAGCGCGAGGCGGATCATGGTCAAAGCATCTTCGGTTGGGAATACTGGAGTAGAATTATCGCCGTACATTACTGTGCGCCTTTTCCGGTTAAAACAACGTAAACTGTTCGTACAAGAATCTGGAAGTCCAAAAGCAAGCTCATATTCTCGTAATAGTACATATCGTACTGGAGCTTGATTTGCACGTCTTCGATGCTCGTATCGTAATGGTGGCAAACCTGAGCCCAGCCCGTGAGGCCCGGTTTCATCTTGAGGCGGCTGATGTAGAACGGAATCTGTTCACGGAGCTTACCAATAAACACGGCACGTTCCGGACGCGGGCCCACCATGCTCATGTCGCCTTTCAAAACACAAAGAATCTGCGGAAGTTCATCAATGCGGGTCTTGCGCAAGAAGCGGCCAATTCGTGTAATGCGCGGGTCCTTCTTGGTCGCCCACTGGGCACCGAACTTTTCGGCATCGGTACGCATCGTGCGGAACTTGTAGACCGTAAACGGCTTGCCATAAAGACCAATACGTTCCTGCGAATAGAAAACCGGACCATGGTCATCGAGCTTGATTGCAATGGCTGCAAATAGGCAAACCGGGAGCGACAAAAGCCCGAGGAACAAACCAAAAGCAATATCGATAATGCGCTTGACGCGAACCTGCCAAGGCGGCATTGTAAACGCAAAAAGTTCCTGCAGCTCAAAACCGTAAACAAGGTTCGCCTTAAAGCGTCCATTCACAACGCTATACAATTCAGGAACAATGTAAATATGGAGCGGGAGTTCACAAACCCAGACGAGCACGCGCATAATCTCTTGCGGAGACGTACTTTCGTGCGCAATGATAATGCCACTCACCTTGTACTTCTTGACAAGTGCAGGCAAATCAGAATACTTGCCGAGAACAGGAACCTTCGCAAACTTTTTCGGCAAGACCTGGTAGCGTTCATCGACAAAGCCGACAACACGCTGACCACGAGCCGGAGTCCTCGCCAAGTCACGGGCAATCTTTTTACCCGCTTCAGTAGCGCCAAGCACGAGGATGTTGTTCGCCCCATAGCCCTTACGGAGCAAAGCCCGCAAGAAGACATAGATGAGCATACGGAACAGGGCGACAAGCATAATTGCAAGTCCGCCGTAAATAAAAATCCACGGGAACCGGGAGCCATAGAGGTAGCCTTCATTGAGCGGCTGGTTCGTAAAGACCTTCCCCATGAACTCGGCACCGAATAGACAAACTATAATCAAGACCACACCGATTACAACAGCGCGAAGAACACGCAGCACCTGGTGTGTTCTTGATAACAAAAGCCAGGAACGATACAATCCGGCAAAGGCAAACAAGGTAAGCCACCCAATATTCAAGACAAGCCCGTACTGCCAATAGCTAGCGAACGTCTTGCTCGGGTCGAACTTGTCTACGATAAGGCCACTATGGAACTGAACCCAAAACGCCAAGGCGAAGCAAATCGACAAAGCTGCAAAATCCGAGAGGATTAAGAGAATTCGTTCCATAGTAGTTGCGCGAATCATATACGACCTTTAATTAAGCGAGGAAGCGGATGACCTGGCTCTTCTCAACGATTTCGGAAAGAGAATTCACAGCATCGACAGCCTTGGAAAGCTTACTATCGAGAGTCTTTTCCGTAATCACGACGATGGACACCTTGCCCGGGTCGTTCACGTTCTTCTGGATAATCGTTTCGATAGAGATGTTGTTGTCTGCAAGGATCTTCGTAATCTTGGCGAGCACACCGCAAGCGTCACGGGACGTGAAGCGGAGGTAGTAGCGGGCGCTAGTTTCGGAGATAGGAACGAGCGTTGCAGAGTTTTCGACGTTGAACCAGCCCATCGGGAGTGCCTTGCGGCTGCCCTGGTCGGTAGAACGAGCGAGGCTCACAAGGTCGGCCACGACTGCAGATGCGGTCGGAAGGCGGCCTGCACCGGCTCCAGTCTGGACCGTTTCGCCGAGGTTGTCGCACTTGAGGTAAACAGCATTGATGACGCCGTTCACGTTAGAGAGCAAGTTCGTGTTCGGGACAAAGCACGGATGGACGCGGGCGTCCACGCGGTCACCGTCACGGTGGTAGATACCGAGGAGCTTCACGCAGCAGCCAAGTTCCTTAGCAAATGCGATATCCTGGGCGGTAATCTTGGAAATACCGGTGACGTGGATCTTTTCGAAGTCCACGCGCTTGCCACTGCAAAGGCTAGCAAGGAGGGCCGTCTTGTGGGCGGAGTCGATACCTTCGATATCGAAAGTCGGGTCTGCTTCGGCAAAGCCGAGTTTCTGTGCATCCTTCAGGACGACGTCGAAGTCGAGACCTTCTTCGGCCATGCGGCTCAAGATGTAGTTGCAAGTACCGTTAATGATGCAGCTCAGGCTTTCGACCGTAGAGCCAACGAAACCTTCCTGCAGGCTACGGATAATAGGAATGCCACCGCCAACAGCAGCTTCGAACAGGACATGCAAGCCCTTCTTAGCAGCAAGCGGGAAAATTTCGTGACCGTACTTGGCGAGGAGAGCCTTGTTGGCCGTCACCACGTGCTTACCGCTTTCGAGAGCAGCGAGAATCCACTTGCGCGGCATGTTGTAGCCACCGGCGAGTTCCACGAGCACGTCAATATCGTCGCCAGCAATCATTTCGTCGGCATTGGTCGAGACCTTGTAGCCCTTGGCCTTGTACGGGGCCACTTCTTCTTCGGACTTGGCGCAAATGCAGGAGAGTTCCAACTCAACGCCAAGCTTTTCCTTATATTCGGCAATCTTCTGTTCAAGAATCTGAATGACACCACCACCAACGGTACCCGTGCCAATTAAACCAATACGCAACATATAGCGTCTCCATTTTAAATTTTACGCGCTATAATGTAGAAAAAATCAGTCCAATGTTTTCAACAGGGAATCCAGACGGTGGGTTATTTGCTCGGCACCCGCACGACAGAGGTGGTCATCATCGTAATTCATGCCTTTCAGATAATCGTGTTTCCCCATCTTGTGCTGGTCAAAGAACGTGAAATTGCTGTATTTCTGGGTCAGCCCATTTAAACGTTCAATGATTTCAGGAGCCTCAAGACGGACGACACGACATTCTGGTTCACGTGCCCAATCACCCATTCAGGATGATCAAAAGCATAGCCATAAGGCGCTTTTACACTTTGAATAAGTTTTCCAGTACTGTCCGCCACAAAAAGAACTTCATGCACCCCGTATTGTCACCAAAAAATTTTCGACTTTGTCCAAAAAAGCAACATCGGGAATTACGCCCTTGATAATACATTCATTGACATCATTTGTACTAGACGTGCCTGCATAGCAATTATTTTGAGAAGCTACCTTAACCCATTCCGCTTCGGTCGGAAGCCTAAAACCGCTCCTATCAAGATGGAACGAGAAACCTGCAAGATTCACGCAATGTCCATCTTTATCAAATTCCGCGCTAGAATATTCATAGACAGTATCCAAATTTTCTGTTTTACTTTTTTCATTCGCAAAGAGAACGGCATCAAAAAAAGTCACATTGACAACAGGCAAGCTATCCGGGCCACAATCGATGCGATTTTCAACAACCGATTCATCAATGACCGACTTAAATTCACCACAAGTTACCTTATGGACGTCCACCCAATAATCATAGTCGAGCAAGACTTCCATTTCCGGAGATTCGTCTATTTTGGCACCGTTCTTATTTGTGCCCAGTATAACAGTATCCTTGGACCCCTCGACAAGCAACATTTGCCTCTGCATTCCCGAATACGGCAAAACCTCGGTTGGTCCCCCATCCGATTGGCATCCCGCAAAAATTACCGCAAAGACAATTGCCCCTAAAAGCTTAAATATCATTTTCTATCCTTCTATGAAAAATCTAATAAAAAAAGTCCGTATTGCAAACATTGATTTACAACGCTTAAAAAATGGCACCCAAAAAAAGCAATCCCCATTTTTATATATTTAGGCACATGGAACAGGAAAACATCAATCCGACAATTGGTTCGATTCTAAACGAACAAAAGCTAAAGAATATCGTTTACCCAGCCCGACTCTTCAAGGCTAGGTTGAACGAGGAATTTCTCCGCGCCAACCGAACACGCAAGCCATTCCTGTTCATCAAAATTTATTCGCACCAGTTCGACATGCTTGGTTGGGGCCGCCCTTCGAAGATTGTCGAAAACACTTGGAAAATTAGCGTACTTACAATGTTCTCGCACCTGCGATTCATTGACGTGCTAGGGTACCTCTCCGACAATAGCGGTATCGGCATCATTCTTTTGAATTCCGACATGAGTACGCTTGAAAACATCCGTAAAGAAATCCTACACAAGCTCAACGACGCAGGCCTTATCCAGGCGCTCCGTCACAAGCCCAAGGCTCCGATTTTCCAAGCATACCTTTACACCGGCTACCAGGAAAAGGACAACCTTGAAATGGATGACAAGCTGAAGGAATTCAACAGCACCAACGGAAGTTTCTTCACGCTCAACCGTTTGAACCTTTCTGACATCTGGGTGCACCCGCACAAGATTCGCTTCAGGCACATCATCAAGAGAATTGTGGACGTCACCTGCACATCCGCAGCATTGATTGTACTTTCCCCGCTTCTTCTATTCTGCGCACTCGCCGTAAAAATCAGCGACCCGAAAGGTCCTATTATTTTCAAGCAGACGCGCGTAGGCAAGAACGGCGCGTTGTTCACCATGTACAAGTTCCGCAGCATGTACGCTGACGCCGAAGAACGCAAAAAAGAACTTATGGCCATGAACGAAACTGGCGGCAAGACCTTCAAGATGAAGAACGACCCTCGCATTTACCCGTTCGGTCATGTCCTCCGCAAGTTCAGCCTCGACGAACTGCCGCAGCTCATCAACATTCTCAAAGGCGATATGTCCATTGTCGGACCTCGCCCGCCTATTCCGTCCGAAGTGGCCGAATACGAACCGTGGCACCGCATGCGTCTTTCCGTGACTCCGGGACTCACCTGCATTTGGCAGGTCAGCGGCCGCAGCAATATTCCATTCGAAGGACAGATGCGCCTCGACAACGACTACATCCGCCGAGACGGAAAGCTAGTCGATGACTTCAAGCTCATCCTCAAGACGTTCAAGGTCGTGTTCAAGGGCGACGGCGCATACTAGCACCTACGACGCAGTCGGCAGAGCTTAGAAATACTTAAAGGTAAGAGAGATGTTCTATGTTCTATGTTCTATGT
>NZ_DGUZ01000021.1:40871-133582 GCF_002394865.1 Fibrobacter sp. UBA4297
TCTATGTTCTATGTTCTATGTTCTAAGTTCTAAGTTCTAAGTTCTAAGTTCTAAGTTCTAAGTTCTAAAATTCTTGAAACTCCTTGTTACTTTTAGTATCTTTCCTTTTCGGTGTATGGCAATACCGGTGTATGGAAAATTATCCGGTGTAATTAAGGAGTATTATGAAGAAATTTTTGCTCTCTACGGCGTTGCTCGCCTCTAGCGCCCTTGCTGCAACCGTAACAGTCAACCCAAGTGCAGCAGCCCAAAAAGTAACAGGTTTCGGTGGCGCAAGCGTTTACTACCAAAGCTGGCTTAAAAACCTCCCTGTCGAAGACCAAGAAGCTATTTTTGACACAGCATTTACCGGCCTTAACCTTTCCCTGCTCCGCGTCGGCAACTGGTATCAAGATGAAGATGCCACGAAATTGCAGGACGATATTGACATTGTCAAGGCAGCCAAGAAACGTCTCGGCGACCACATGAAGATCCAGATGTCCAGCTGGTCCGCTCCGGGCAAACTCAAACCAAGCGGAAGCCTCAATGGCAATGATGGTCACTCCAAATCCGACAAGACCTTGAAAAAAGCAAACGGCGACGCCTACGGCGCTTATGCCTACACAGACTTTGCCAACTGGTGGAAGAGAAGCCTTGACGCTTATACCGCAGCAGGGATCACTCCGGACTACATCAGCCTCCAGAACGAGCCCGACATGGAAGCAGAATACGAAGAAACTCTCTTCGAACCGACAGAAACTAATGAAATTGCCGGTTACAAGGAAGCCTTGAACGCCGTCTACGATGCTGTGAAGGGCAAAACCAAACTTCTCGGCCCTGAACCGCTCGGCATCGGCTACAGTAACTTTGAAAAGTACGCCAAGGAACTTGACGCAAACAAGCTCGACGGTTACGCCTACCACCTTTACCACGCCGGTGATGGCAACGACAACTCTGGCAACAACTACCTTGACCCGGAAAACTTTCGCAAGCCCATGAAGGCTATCGCCGACATCTACGGTATTGGCAACAAGCCCATCATCATGACGGAATTCTGCCCCATGCTCGACGAACCACGCGAAAAGGACATGCTCGGCCTTGCCCAGATTATGCAAATCGGCTTTACCGACGGTCGCCTTTCCGGCTACATTGCATGGCAGCTTTTCTGGGGCCACCATTCCCAAATGATTGGCATCTGCCCAGGTGCAGGCTGGGATTTGGACGGCAGTGGCCGATATGTTTGTGAAGAAGCTGGCTTCAAAATTTTCCCGGAATACCACGCCATGCGTCACTATTCCAAGTTCGTGAATCCGGGTTCTAGCGTTATAGCTACAGCAACCGCCGAAACAAACCTCAAGACGGTCGCCTTCCTCAGTGCTAGCGGAGATTCCATTACGACGGTCCTCATCAACTCGGGCAATGCCGCCATCCAGCTTGATAATCCAGCAATCGCAGGCTACGGCGTCATCACCGCGGTACAATCCAAGGAAAACGGATTCAAAAGCAAGAACATCACCGTCGCAAGCTGCACTGTTCTCCCGGCACGATCCATCACAACACTCGTCTATAAGAAAGGCGCCACAGCATCCACAGTCGCCACATGTAAGGACGAAACGACTGACCCGACCTACACCGAACCGGTTATAGTTCCAACAGCCGACATCGTAATTGTCGATTACACGGCAACAACTGATGTTTCTACATGGCAAGCCATAAGCGACAAGCTCTCCCCGGTCACCTACGGCACGACCGCCATCGACGGCATCGCAGGCTACGCAAGCGTACCGCTCGCCGGCTGTGACCAGTCCGAAGAATCTTGCGGCTACCAGAACCAGCTCTTGAACATCAGCACCGAAGGCGCCAAGGCACTAGCCTCTTGCGCAAGCCTCGTGATAACCATGCGCAGTCAAGGCTCCTCTGATGCATACGTGAACGTGGGCGGTGCCGCAGGCGGAAGCTGGGTTGATTACGAATACGGTAAGCTCGCCGCTGGTTCCAAGTGGAGCGAAACTAAAGTTTCCCTCAAAAAAGAAGGCGAAAACGGTTCTACCGCTCTTACCTTCAACAGTGAATCCGCAGGCATCTACATCGCAAAGATTGTTGCAACCGGCTGCACCGGTGATGGTTCCGCCATCAAGACTATCCGCCGCCTAGCGACCAATGACAACAAGATGCAAGTCATGATTTTTGACCTAAACGGCAACCTTGTGTGGAAAGGCATCAAGAGCGAAGCGCTCAACGACAACGGAACGCTCAAGCCGGGCATCCGCCAAGGCGCCTACATTTTGAAGACAAAGTCCAACGCCCAGCGCGTCTTCAAGAAGTAACAACAATTTCCATTATTCATTAAAACGGTTCGCGAACGCGAGCCGTTTTTTCTTGACTTCCCGGACTCTTTCATTTTAGGGGTTTAAGCTTTTGGACGCTCTTTAGGGGTAAACTGCTTAAACGCAAAAAGGCACCTGGTGGAGAGCCAGGTGCCTTGGAGCTGTATTATGTGAGAATTCTAACTATCGCTTAATTTGAGACATCTTTTACGCAACGGATAGTGAATGCATACTTCTTGTTCGATGTTTTTACAGAGCTTTCACCCTTTACATCGGTAATGACAAAGCCATAAGCCTGGTCAAAGTTTTCTTCTTCCGGATCATCCGTGACAGCAGACTGAGACCAGAAGAAAGTCTTATCATCGGACACCTTCTGTTTTTTCGAAACGTCATAATAACCCCAGAAATCTACGTTAAAGTCCACAGGGTCATTTTCACCCGGAATAGTGGCAATAGCGGCAAAACCATCCTGAGCATTTGCAGCCAAATCACTTACGTAACTAAATTCATCTTCAGTAGGCAATCTCCAGCCAGCCGGGCACGCACCAAAGACCACATCCTTTTCTTTAAGATTGAGACTAGCCATGTCCAAACCATTTCTGAAGTCGCCGACACCCATTGCAGAGTTCCAGGTATAGTAGCGATTACCATCAACACTGAAGTTTTCGAAAGCATTTTCTTCATAGAGAAGATCACCACCGACGATATCAAGAGCCAACTTGGTAACCTGACCTTCGCTATTCTTCGTTGTATCAACCTTCGGCAGTTTGTATTCGAATGCGAGGTTTTCGGTCATCCAAAGGAGATCTCTTTCACCACCCGGAATCATTTCATATTTGTAGACATGGTTATCACGGATATCGCAGATTTCCTTTTCAGGATCGTACATTGTTGTACCGCACACCTCAGAACCAAAACCTCTAAGGCAAATATCTTCATAACGGGTTAACTGATCATTAAAACGAGAAAGATCTTCAGGGGTATACGATTTTAAACTATGGCCAATCAAACCACCAAAGAAGTCGACCTTTTCATTGGAATTTTCATCACCGCTTTCGCTACTAGACGAGGACAAAGATATACCCAATATATTATAAAGTTCATTGAGGTTCGTTTCAACATCCATTGGAGATATGTTCTTATTCGGGCAAGCATCAAACGACACAACAGAGTCCTTCAAGCCATCCAATGTTTTGCCGCAGAATTCCCTCATACCGAATTCCTTACCATCGCACTTCGGCGTGATTATGCCGTTCCAGCAGAATTCACCTTCGGCAACAGCACGATTCTTTACGAATTCATATTCACCATTTTTAAGAGTCTTGTACTCACCGCAAAGTCTGAACACCTTGCCGTCTTCACAGTACTCTTCATTAATGACATATGTTTTCTTTCCGCACTTGTCATAGAGCTTACCAAGCACGCAGAACTGGTCTTCTGGATCATAGGAGTCAGCACCGCACATAGCCTTGTAAAGGGTTACAGGTTCAGCATCGCCGCACTTAACGACAACAGTACCATTCTTTTCGCCCTTTTCGCTAACGCAGTTCGTACCATCGGCACCATCCCACACGTTTCCGACGAGTTTGTCATCGCAGAACACAGAGAAACCGGTCTTGCCCGTAGCATCTTCGGTAATTGCCTTTGCCGAGCAGCTTGTACCATCGGCACCCTTTTCACCGGCAACGCCGTTCACGCCGTTCCATACAGTACCAACAACTTCGCCATCGCAAGTCACGATGATACCGTCTCTACCGTCCTTAGAGGTGGTTGCAGCCGTGCAGCTCTTACCATCAAGGAGAGTTGCTTCCTGGTTACCGCACTTCACGACAACGCCATATTCAGAACGATTCGTCGTGCAAGATTCACCAGGCGCACCATTTTTCAGCTTACCGACAGACTTGCCACCGCAAAGCACATCGTAACCAGACTTATCGGACAATTCCTGAACCACGCAGCTCTGGCCGGTTTTACCCGTAGCCCCATCTTTACCCTGCGGACCAGCAACGCCCTGCTTACCGGTGGCGCCGGTCTTACCGTTCAGCAAGACACCAACAGAGTCCCCTCCGCAAAGTACCTTATAACCGGAAGCGTCCTTCAAGGACTTGACTTCGCAACTTGCGCCATCCTTACCATCGACGCCATTAACACCGTCAGTTCCGTCTTCGCCAGAACATGCGATGAGACCAAACATGAGTGCTGCACAACCAGCAACTCCAAGGATTTTGTTTTGCATAATATGCTCCCTTGTTAATTTTCTCCAATCTTTGTGAAATCACTTTCACAAAACAAAGTTTACATTAATTTTTCGAGAAAGTTAAGTTTTTCTTACAAAAATTTATTTCAACTTGGAATAAGTTTGCAATTTCACGCCAAAATTCTCACAAAAAGATTACACATACAAAAGGTAAATTTTTGGTAATATTTGGCAAAATTTGAGCATATAGGGCATTTTTGATTTTTCGCGATTCCGGACAAGAGAACAAAATCGAATTTCTTTTTTTGAAAGTAAATTTTAGTTTACATTTTGATATTTTTTTGACTTTTTTGCTTTTTTTTCGATTTTTTGGAGGTTCCCGCTCATCCCCGTCATCCCCGTCAAGCGAGGACAGGCGCGAGGACAGGCGCGAGGACAGGCGGCGGGAATGACAGCCTTTTGTGGCGGGAATGACATTATAACAGTGGGAATGACAATTCCTAGATAAAAAGATGACCCCGGCACGGAGGCCGGGGTGACAATGTAAAGGTGAATTCCGCTCGTGACAGAGCATTCGTTAGTTTGTTTAAACTAAGCCCAGTTTTCGGCCTTGAGTTCGCGTCCCCAGATTTCCTTGACCACGTCTTCGACCTTGCGGTTTTCGAACAACATCTGGTAAACTGCTTCGACAATCGGCATTTCTACACCGAGTTTCTTGGCGAGAGCACGCGTGCTGCGGCAAGTCGGCACACCTTCTGCAATCATCTTCATGCCGGCAAGCACCTGGTCAAGCGTTTCGCCCTTACCAATGTGTTCGCCCACGTAGCGGTTACGGCTATGCTGCGAAAGGCACGTCACGATAAGGTCGCCCATGCCGGCAAGACCGGCGAATGTTTCGGGCTTTGCACCAAGAGCCTTGCCCAAGCGGCACATTTCAGCCTGGCCACGCGTGAGGATTGCGGCGCGGGTATTGTCGCCAATCTTGAACTTGCCACTCGCTTCGAGGCCGTAAAGCACACCGGAAGCAATTGCAATCACGTTCTTCACGGAGCCACAAAGTTCAACACCAACAATATCAGTCGAGGTATAAACGCGGAGGTAAGAGCAGCTCATTGCCTGCTGCACAATCTTTGCAGATTCTTCGTTCACGCAGGCTGCGACAATGGCGGTAAGCACGTGGCGGCTCACTTCTTCGGCATGAGACGGGCCGCTAAAGGCAACCATCTTGTCTTCGGTCAGCCAAGGAACCTTTTCGAGGATGACTTCGCTCATGAGCTGGTCCGTGCCTTCGAGAATCCCCTTCGTGGCGCAGACGACAATCGGTTCCTTGCCCTTTGCGGGGGTCCAAGAGCCAAGATTTGCAGCAACACTTGCCATAAACTGCGACGGAACAACGATAAGGACCATGTCGCAACCATCAAGAGCGGCGTGCATGTCGGTCGTGTACTTAAAATCAGCCGGGAAAATAACGCCAGGAAGTTTGTCCTTGTACTGGTGTTCGGTGGAGAGAAGATCTACTTCTGCTTGGGAATTGGTCCAAAAAGTGAGTTCGTTCTTGTTTTCGTAAACAACTTGACCGAGGGTCAGACCCCAGCCACCGGTACCTAAAACTGTAACTTTCATAATATCGTTCCTTAGTCAATGGTCATTAGTCATTGGTCAATAGTTAATGGTTCGTAGGCAATGCTCAACATTGCCAAAAATCATTGCCGCATATAATCTACAATATTTAAATGGGTATAGCCATTTTCAATTGCGAAAATTACTGGATTCCAGAAAGATAATCCTAGAAAGGAGCCCCCGTCCCCATTCGCGAATCATGACTACTAAGCAGCATAGCTGCAAGTAGTCAAAGAGAACGGAGTCCGGGGTGACATGCACGAACAAAAGGATTCTTCCTACCGTCGACTTCCTACTTAGCCTTACGCTTGGAGCCAAAGCCGTTCTCGGTGCCGTTGAGGAGGCGCTTGATGTTCGACTTGTGCTTCACGATGACGAACACGGCGACAATCACGGCGAGGATCATCTGGCCAAGGTTGATGCTTTCGAAATAGTATTCCGGGCAGACATAGCCAAAGATGGAAAGTGCGCCGAGAAGTCCGCACCCGAAGATGCTACCAACGGAGACGTATTTCGTGGTGACCGTGAGGATAATCCAGAGGGCAAATGCGCAAAGAACCGTCAAGGGCAAAATCGCGAGGAACACGCCGAGGGCCGCAAGCACACCCTTACCACCGCGGAAACCGGCAAAGCAAGTGAAGCTGTGGCCGAGAATCACGAGGAGGCCAGCAAGGAGCGGCACCCAAGCGCTGTAATCGGCACCGCCAGCGGCGACCTGAGCTTCGCACATTTTCTGGGCGATAAACGGTCCAAAGAAGCCCTTCAAAAGGTCCATGAACACGACCGGGAGAGCAGGCTTCCAGCCGAGCACGCGGAATGTATTCGTGAGGCCCGCATTCTTGGAGCCGTAGTCACGAATATCAAAGTCCTTACCTTTCGCGAGTTTTGCTACCCATATGGCGCTGGGGATCGACCCCAGCAAGTACGCTATTGGAAGACTCAGTAAACTGTTCAAGTTCTTCATCCTTTCTGAGGGTTAACTTTCTATCGAAATTCAAGCGGAGCGGAGCGCCCTGCAACTGGAATTCGTCATAAAACTTTTTGAGCAAGTAGCGCTTGTACGATTCGTCGACAAGTTCCGGCGTGCGGGTTTCGATGTCGATGACGGGCGGTTCCACCATGATCTGGCAGGCGCGGGTAAGCATGACGACACGGCCGTTGTGGCTCGGAGGAGCCTTTTCTTGCAAGAAGTTCGCAAAGCTTTCGGCAACGCGGTCACGGCCAAGCACACGGCGGCAGTTGGCATAGACGGTCTGGATTGCCTGAATCACGCGGCCTACGCGCTGGCCTTCCTTGGCACTGATCGAAAGAATCGGTACAAATTCAAGCATCGGTTCGCGTTCGAGGAGTTCCTTGACCATGTGGTCGAAGGATTTGTCGTTCTTGTTCGGGAGGATATCCCACTTGTTCAGCACAACGACGAGGCCCTTACCGGCCTTGCGGATTTCCGTGATGATGCGGTAGTCCTGGATTTCCATGCCGCGCGTGCAATCGACGACGAGCACAGACAAATCAGAACGACGGATGCTTTCGAGCGTACGCATGTTGCTGAAGACTTCCACTTCGTCTTCGACGCGAGCCTTTTTGCGAAGGCCTGCGGTATCGGTAACCACGAACTTTTGTCCGTCAACGACAAAGTCACAGTCGATGGAGTCGCGGGTCGTACCCGGGATGTCGGAGACCACGGCGCGGTCTTCGTTCAACAGACGGTTGAGGAGCGTACTCTTGCCTGCGTTCGGGCGGCCGAGAATGGCAAAACGCACAGGGCGTTCTTCGCGGCGTTCGCCACGCACCGGAGTCGGGAGCACGGAGACCACTTCGTCCAAGAGTGAGAGGCAAGCGTAGCCGGTCAAGGCACTGACCGTACGCGGCTGTCCAAAGCCGAGTTTCAAAAATTCGTAGCTTTCCTGACGATCGCCCTGCAATTCGCTCTTGTTCGCGACGAGGATGACCTTCTTGTCGAGCTTGCGGATGAGGCGTGCAAACTGCTGGTCGAGCTTGGTGATGCCCACGCGGATATCGACCATGAAGAGCACCAAGTCGGCTTCGTTCACGGCGTTAAAAATCTGGGCGCGGACGCTGTCCGCCAAGACGTCGATAGAATCATCGGGCAAGAATCCACCCGTATCGACGACTGTAAATTCGTGACCCTTGTAAATCGCATTCTGGTAATGACGGTCGCGGGTAACACCATCGCGGTCGCTCACCACGGCGGCACGGCGGCCAAGAATGCGGTTGAAGAGGGAGGACTTTCCGACGTTCGGACGTCCAATTATGCAAACGATAGGTAATTTCATCGGGCACAAATATAGAAATTGTGTCTAGGGGGTGGCACGCCTACGGCGCAGTTACTAGTTACCAGTCAATAGTTACTAGTGATTCTAGAAATAAAATTCTAGTCACTAGTAACTTAGAACTCTTAACTCAGACCCCTCTGTTAATTTCTTATTGCATATTTTTTAGCCTAGAATAATATATCTTTGTAGTGTATTATTTAGAGTTTTTCCCCACAGGTGGGAAGGACATACGAGGTTACTTTGGCTTCCATAAACGGAAAGACGGAAACTCTTTGCATTTTCGGGCATCCGGTTGCTCACAGCAAATCGCCCGCTATGCACAACGCCCTTTTTGACGCCCTTGGCATCAATGCGGCTTATCTCCCCTACGCACCCGAACCAGAAAATTTCGCCCAGGCGATTCAAGGCTTCAAGGCGATGAAGTTCCATGGTGCAAACGTCACCATCCCCTACAAGACGGAATTTTTCAATGCAGACGGTTCAGCCCGCCTGGTCGATGAACTTTCGGAAATTTCGAAGTTCACCGGCAGCGTGAACACGCTGTACTGGAAAGAGGGCATTGTCGGTGGGACACTCTGCGGAACGACAACGGACCCTTATGGTTGCGTGCGAAATCTCGAAGAGAATGGCGTAAGTCCGTCTAACAAGAAGATTGCACTCCTCGGAAACGGTGGCGCCGCCCAGTCGATTGCATTTACGCTTGTGGAACAAGAAAACGAGCTTACTATAGTTTGCCGCACCAAGGAAAAAGGTGACGCACTTGCGGGTTCTTTGAACAAGTTTTTCCGGTCCGGCAATGCTGGCGACAAGAATTTCAAGACAGTTCAAGTCACGACGTTTGGTGAATTTGCAAGTATTTCTGCAAACTTTGACATCATCATCAACGCGACATCGGTCGGCATGAGCCCAAACATTGATGCCTCCCCCATTACAGACGAATGTCTGCATAAGGGGCAGGTCGTCTGCGACATCGTTTACACGCCGCCACACACCAAGCTTTTGCAGATGGCAGAAGCCAAGGGTTGCAAGATTGTAACGGGTGAAGGCATGCTCGTACACCAGGGCCTCGAAAGCTTTAAAAAGTGGTTCCCGAAGGAAACCGAAAACAAAACAAACGAAGAACTGACTGCGATTATGCGCAAAGGAATGCAGGGCTAAAATGAAGAAGCATCTATACTTTACCGGATTCATGGCCAGCGGCAAGAGCCGTACAGGTCGCGCCCTCGCAGACCGCCTCGGACGCCCGTTTGTCGATACAGACAACGTCATTGTAGAACGCGCTGGCAAGTCCATTAGCGAAATTTTTGAACAAGATGGCGAAGCCGCTTTCCGCAAGATGGAACGCGACGTGATTGCCGAAATTGCACAGAGCGAAAAGCCTCTTGTCGTTTCCCTTGGCGGTGGCGCTCTCACGCAGGCCGAAAACTTGAAGGTCATCCGCGAAAACGGAACGATCATCCGCCTGTGGGCAAAGCCCGAAGTGCTTTCGGAACGCATTGGCCGCAAGAACACGCGACCGCTCCTTGCAAACCTTTCGGACGAAGAACGCCTTGAAAAGATCAAGCAGATGCTGAAAGACCGCGAAAAGAATTACGCCAATGCGGACTTTAGCGTCGAAAGCTCGAACGACTATTCCGAAACGCACGTCACGGAACGCATCATGCACATGCTCAAGTTCTGGGAAAGCCACGCACTTGACGTACACCCGAGCGAAGGAGGCCGCTACCCGATTTTCATCGGCAAGAACATTGTGCCGGACGCAGCAATCATGCTTGAAGGCTTGCGTCTTGCGCCGACTTACGAATTCCTGATTTGCACGGACACAACGATTGCCAAGGAACAGAACACGAAGCTTTCGGAACTCCGCGGCCAGGCAGGCCGTTGCCCGATTTTCAAGTTCCAGGCCGGCGAAGGCCACAAGACGCTCCACAACTTGAACCAGCTTTACAGCTTTATGCTGCACCGCGGTTACACCCGCAAGAGTTGCCTTTTGCAGTTCAGCGGTGGCGTCGTAGGCGACATGGCAGGCTTTGGAGCCGCCACCTACCAGCGCGGCATTCCGTTTGTGCAGTTTCCGACAACGCTCTTGTCGATGGTCGACAGTTCCGTTGGCGGTAAAGTCGCCGTGAACCATGCCGAAGGCAAGAACATGATTGGCGCTTTCTACCAGCCGAAAGCAGTTGTCTGCGACATTTCTGTGCTGAACACACTCCCTCCCACCGAATACCTTGCAGGTCTCGCCGAAATCGTCAAGTACGGCGTGATTTACGACGAAGAATTTTTCACCTACCTTGAAAACAACGTCGAAAAGATCAAGGCACACGACTTTGACGTGTTGAAGCACATGATTTTCCGCAGTTGCCAAATCAAGGCCGAAGTGGTCGGCATCGACGAAAAGGAAGCAGGACTCCGCGCTATCCTCAATTACGGCCACACGTTCGGTCACGCCATTGAAAAGCTCACGCATTACGAGCTTTACAGCCACGGTATCGCCGTTTCTTTGGGCATGCGAGTTGCCGCACGCGCGGCAGTTCTCCTCGGAAAGCTTTCGAAGGAAGACGAACAGCGCCAAAACAAGTTGCTCGACGATCTCGGATTCCCGAAGACATACAACACGGATGTCGAAGCGGCTTGGGCTGCAATGGCAGTCGACAAGAAGGCTGAAAAAGGCACTAGAGTTTATATTTTGCCTACAAAGATCGGAAAGGTCGAAAAAGTTTGTAATATTGATAAGGGTATTATTGCAGATGCCTGGAAAGCCATCCAGGCAAGTGAGGTTTAGATGAGTATATTGGTTACCGGGGGAACGGGATCACTTGGGTACAGTATTCTATCTAACTTAAGCGGCACCAATCACGAGCTGTACAGCTTCAGTGACGAACTTCCGCAGCCGTGGCAAAAGGTCGAAGGAGTACAGTACCTGACCGGTGATTTGCTGGACTTCAGGAATGTGCTGGAAATGATTCAGAAAGTTTCCCCGACGCACATTTACCATCTGGCAAGCCAATCCTCTGTGGGGCTCAGCTACAAGAAGCCTTACGAAACGCTCAACATCAACTTGTTGGGTACGCAGACGCTCCTCGAAGCGGTGCGACAGGTTGTGCCGAAGGCAAAAGTATTGCTCCTCAGCAGTAGCGAAATTTACGGCAGAACGGAACAGCAACTGACCTACTTGCACAAGGAAACGGACCCTCCTAACCCGCTTACTCCGTATGCCACATCCAAGGCATGCATGGAAATTCTCGGGAACCAGTTCCGCAACGCAAACGGGCTCCACATCGTGTTTGCCCGCCCATTCCACTTTACAGGGCCGCATCACAGCCGCCGCTTTGTGCTCCCTTCCATAGCCTACCAACTGGTGAAGATAAAGTATTACGGCGCAGAACCGGTCATTTATTCGGGAAGCCTCGATGTCAGTCGTGACGTGGTTGACGTGCGTGACGTTGCCCGCGCCGCCATCCAAATTTTGAATACCGCAGAATCCGGCGAAGCATTCAACATTTGCTGTGGAAAGTCCTACACATTCCGCGAACTCGTGGAAATGCTCGTGGACATCTCTGGCGTGAGCGTAGACTTCCGTTTTGACCCGGGTTACGACCGTTGCAACGACATTCCGCTCTTGATTGGCGACCCCACCAAGATCATGAATCTCGGCTGGAAGCCCATGATTTGCATGGAAGATTGCCTCTCGGACTTGTTCAACGAAATGGTCGTCCGCCGTCGCGTGGAACTCAAGATGGGCATGGGCCGCGACTTGCGCCTGTAACTTGTTCCGATTATCGGCAGTTCATTCCATAATAACCGCCGTTCAGCGAATTTCTAGAATGAAGCTGTTCCACAAGAACAGCTTTTTTTTATTTTTTCAAGTATGAGATTACAAATAAAAAATATTGTTTTGGGGATTTGCTCCCTGCTTGCTATTTCTGCGACAACACACGCCGCAGAAGTTACAGGACCGCAGGGTAACGACAGAGCCCTCACTGTAAGCGACTTTATGCCACACAAGGCAATCACCAAGGAATTCAACGAAACTTGGAGTTACCAGTTCGTGTTCGACAACGGCACTCGCGCCTTTGTGAACTACTCCTTGCTTCACGTGCCGGGATCGGGCCGTAAAATCGGTTGCGACTTGAGTTTCTGGAACTTCAAGGGAAAAACTTATTCTGTCGGTCGCCAGTACCCGCCTGAACGCCTTGTCGCAAGCAAGGAAAAGGCTACGATTGATATCAAGGGCGAATATATGCTCCAGAACAAGCCAGGCAAGGGCCACCGTGTGCTTTACAGCGCCGACAAGGGCGGAAAATTCCTCCTTGACGTAACTTTCGAAAGCGCTGTCCAGGGTATGGTTCCGGGTAACGGCACTTGGACATTCGGCAAGGAAAAGTTTGCCCAGTACATTCATATTCCGTACGGCCGCGTGACGGGCAAAATTGCTTACAACGAAGACACCTTGGTGGTCAAAGGCTACGCCTACATGGACCAGACTTGGCAAACCGCACAGGCAACGGAACTCGCATCGCGCACCATCAACTTTAGCACAAGCGACAAATCGCCGATGCACGCCGGACGCATTACGCTAACGACAGACGGCCAGCTCATGGGTTACGCCTTGTACAACGGTCCGCAGGGCATGAAGGTTGCCATCCCGACGAAGGTCAAGGAAGGCGGTGCTGATTACAACGGCAAGAAGTTCCCGAAGACCACGCTCTCCTTTGAATGGAAGAACGGCGTCCCGGCCATGGTGTTCCCCGTGAACAAGGTGTTGCAGAAGGCGTCGCTTTTGGACAAGATTGACGGATGGTTTGCAAAGAAGGCCATGAAGATTGCTGCAGGTGGCGAAGTTTTGTTCTACCGTGGCAGAAGCAAGAACGGTCTCGGCAAGAATATCGACTGGGCTATTACAGGGGTCAAGGACTAATGACGAAGTTTAGGCCGTGCATTGACTTGCACGATGGCAAGGTAAAGCAGATCGTCGGCAGTTCGCTCTCCGATAGCGGAGCGGGACTCAAGACAAATTTTGAAACAGACAGGTCATCCGCATGGTTTGCCGAACTCTATAAGAAAGACGGCATCAAGGGCGGACACGTGATTATGCTTGGTAAGGGAAACGAGAGCGCGGCAAAGGACGCGCTTTCGGCGTATCCAGGGGGTATGCAAGTTGGTGGTGGCATTAACGCACAGAACGCACTGGAGTACATCCAAGCCGGAGCCTCGCACGTGATTGTGACGAGCTGGATTTTCCCGGACGGAAAACTCGACCGCTCGCGCCTTGACGAGCTTGTAAAGACCGTCGGCAAGGAACACCTGATTTTGGACTTGAGTTGCAAGCGCACCGGCATGGTCGATGGCAAGCCGCAATGGAAGATTGCCACCAACCGCTGGCAGACGATTATCGATATCGAAATCAACAAGGAAACGCTCGAAGACCTCGCCAAGAGCTGTGATGAATTCTTGGTTCACGCAGCCGATGTCGAAGGCAAGCAGCAGGGCATGGATGACGAGCTCATCAAGTTCCTCGCCGAGAATAGCCCGATTCCTGTAACGTATGCAGGTGGCGCAAAATCGCTTGAAGACCTGATTCATTGCAAAGAAATTTCGAATGGCAAGATTGACCTTACCATTGGTAGTGCATTAGACTTGTTCGGTGGCAAAGGAGTGAAGTATGACGACTGCGTCAAGTTCAACAAAGCTCAAGGCTAGCGACAAGCTCGATACACGCCCGGCAATTTTTGGACGCAAGGTCACGAGTACCTTCCGCAAGATTTTCTCGTTTGACCACAGACCGCCCGGAAACATCCGCACTTGCTGGATCCCGCCTCTGGTGGCGCTTACGCCTCTCTTGAATTTGCCAAAGCTCCTAAAATTGCGTTTCTATTTGAAAAAGGAACGCCAAAAAAGAGACCCAAACGATGTGCGCATTTTGTTTTACTCAGACAATCTGGACGAGACAAACGGCATCGCGAACAACTTGAGGAACGTGATTCCGTACATGCGCGCACACGGCATGAAGGCTTACCTCGCCGGCAGTGCATTCAACACGCGCCCATGCGGTGTCGTGGAAAACAGCTACTGCATTTTATTGCCGCGCCTGTTCAGCATGGAGCAGCTCGGGTACGCAAACAGCGAACTTGCGATTCCGCGCATTTCGCCGATTCTCCGCTTGCTCAAGCGCTACCCCATCGACATGATAGAACTTGAAACACCGAGCCCAGGCGCTTGGGTGGTTTGCCTTTGCGGATGGATTGCAGGCATCAAGGTCTTTAGCCACTACCGCACCGACGTGCCGACTTACGCGAAGACTCTTGTAAAAGCGAAGTGGATGCACACATACGTGCTTTGGCTCATGCGCATTTTCTACTGGATGGCGCGCCCGGTCATTAGCCCGTGCGAAGATTACGCCGACATTCTGAAAAAAGACTTGAAGGTCCCTGCAAACCAAGTGCAGATTCTCCCACGCGGGCTCCCGCTGGAGAAATTCTCGCCGGATTTGCGCGGCAAAGGCGCTTGGGAAAAGTTCGGTTCCGGCCGCACCAAGAGACCCGTGCGTTTTGCCTTTATTGGAAGAATTTCAAAGGAAAAGAATCTTGAATTTTTGAACGCCGTGTGGAGCAAGTTCTCTGCCAAGCACGACGACGTGGAACTCATGTACGTGGGCTACGGTTGGTACCTTGAAGAAATCAAGGAACAGTTCAAGGACAATCCGAGCGTTTGCTTTGCCGGCGAACAGGGCGGAGAGACTCTTGCAGGCCTTTATGCGGATGCGGACTTTTTCTTGTTCCCTAGCACGACGGACACATTTGGAAACGTGGTCGTAGAAGCGATGTCTACAGGCACGCCCGCCATCGTAAGCAATTACGGCGGTCCGAGAAGCATTGTGCAAAACGACAACAAGTGCGGACGCATTTTGCCGATTGACGAAGCAAAGTGGCTGGAAACGCTCGAAGAATGCCGCAACATCAAGCTTGAGCAGCCGGAAGTTTACGAACAGATGCGAATCGATAGCCATAAGCGTAGCGAAAAGTACACGCTTGAAAGCTCAACCAAGACGCAGTTTGAATTCTTTAGGAAACTCAAGCGAGAAACGTACGGGATTTGAGCGCCGGAAGCGCAGTTACTAGTTAATAGTCAGTAGTTATTAGAATATCTTAATATAAAATTCTCTAATAACTCAAAGCTCTTAACTCATTTTTTGAAATGCACAAACCCACTATTGACTATTGACTAAAGACCATTGACTAACAACTAATGACTCCAGATTCTTTGAAACGTTTGCGCGAGTGGTTCAGGGCGAACGCGGCAGAATTGCCGTGGAGGCCAGCGGACTTGGATGCGTCCCGTGATCCGTATGCGGTATGGATTAGCGAGACGATGTTGCAGCAGACACAAGTTTCAACGGTCAGGGATTACTTTATCCGATGGATGAAGCGATTTCCAGATGTAGAAACTCTTGCAAAGGCGGATGAAACCGAAGTATTCAAGTATTGGCAGGGACTTGGTTATTACAGCCGCGCCAGGAATATACTGAAGACCGCGAAAATCGTATGCGAAAATTCACTGGATCCCCTTCGCTCCGCTTCGAGGATGACGGGAGTGCGCAAGATGCCCGAGACGCGCAGGGAACTGGAAGCGTTGCCAGGAATTGGTGCGTACACGGCAGGGGCGATTTTAAGCCTCGCCTACCACCAGCGAGAAGCAATCTTGGATGGAAACCTTGTTCGAATTTTCAGCAGATTGTACGAACTTGACTTTCTGCCGACTGACAAAGTCAAAGAAAGGAGATGCCCGATTAAATCGGGCATGACAGTCAAAGAAGCGGGCATGACAGTCAAAGAAGCACGCATGACAAGTAACGAAACGGGCGTGACAGAAAAATCTACGTCCGAGATTTATTGGGAATATGCACGTGAAGTTGCTGATTCGCCAAAAGCGTACTTGCACAACGAAGCGCTGATGGAACTTGGACGAACCGTTTGCAAGACAAAGTCTCCGCTCTGTGAAAACTGCCCACTCCAAAAAGAATGTCGCGCATTTTTGGATGGCCGCACTGCAGAATTTCCACCAGCAAAAAAGCGCACTGAAAAAAGCTGGCACGGAACGGTACTCGTTGTCGAGAGTGCCGATGAAAAAATCCTTGCCGTAAACGGTGGACAAAAATTCTTGGATGGGCAACTTGCACTACCGCATTTTGAAAGCGCTCGACACGCTACAGTAGCGCTCCCCGCCAAAGCAGAAGATTACATCAATGCCGACGAAGTCGAGAGTGTTAAACATTGCGGAACATTCCGCCACAGCATTACGGTGCATAAAATAGAATGCGACGTGTTGCATGTGCGACTTTCGACAAAAGTAAAGGCCACGCATTTGCCAAAATCGAACACGAATAGCGGTAAGCCCACCGCATTTGAATGGATTGAAAAAGCGAAAGCCTTGGAGACTTTCGCGAACTCATTCAGTTTAAAAGCTTTAAAAAAAATATTTTAGGAGATGCCTGCATCCTTCGACTTCGCTCAGGACAGGCTCCGGCAGGCATGACAGTCGGGACTAGAAGGCTTTCTTTGCAGTGCAATAGAAGCGGAGGCGGCTATACCCGCCATTGGGAACTTCGACAACTTCGTTGCCAATGACCTGGATAATCGAGCCGGCTAAAGATATACCCCACTTCGGAAAACGTTGTTCAAAAGTCACGTCCCAGAACCAGTCGCCCTTTACGACATAAGGATTAATTGAACGGAGGTTCCATTCAGCATCACTTCTGTAGCGCAAGGAATGAGAAATGCGGAAGGACCTTTTAATAAGCCAATCGGCATTAAACGCCACAAAGAATTCAGCGGGAGTGACTTCAAAGCGCTTGTCATTTCCGTCAATGCGTTCAAAGCCCGTGAGTGCTGTAAACTTGAACATATCCTTATACCAAAGATTCAGCCAAAATTCACCTGTAACGCCTTTTATCCAAGAATTATAGCGCGAAACATCTCCATGACGGAATATAAAGCCGCTGTCAACAACAAATTTTTCAACTTCAAATATTTCCGCACCATGTTCTGCCCAGAAACTCCCCCGCAGCCCAAAGCCAAGGAAATTTGTCAATGAATCTTCAAATTGGGCATAGCCTTGCAACAAATTCATACGACCAGCAGCCGTGAGCGAAATCGTATCGCCGTCAAAGAATTCATGCGTATCGGCAAGCGGGTTCAGGCGCGTCCCAGAAACATTTTTTACACCAATTGTGATATTCATTTTTTCTAAGGCTGGCACTTGGTATTCAATGCTATCTTGAATAAGCCAATCTCTATTATTCACACCAAACATCACGTCTAATTTGAGTTGTGAAATCGGTTTGAATCGCATTTCCAAGAACGGCCACATGACGCGACCATCATCAAGCCCTGTATAAACAACTCCATCGTCATCAACAAATCGGAAAGCTAGTCCCGCAGAAAGTTGAAGCATACTTTGTCTGCACGTTTCACTGCAATTATAGACAATGGAACCATTCAGTTCGTGACGTTCGCCTTGTTCTTGTTTACGTTTATTCTGAAATTTTGCATTTTCAAACACAAGCGTTGTCGAGAAATTCCAGAAATCTGCACGTGTTTCAATACGCGGTTTGTACTGAACCGGAATCCACCTTGAACTTTCTGTAAAGATCCAAAGGTATTCCATACCAGCAAGAACTGAAGCATTTATAAAATCATTGGTATAGCCAAGGCCACCGTACGCCGAACTAAACATCGGCCAGTTATCCCCAAAATAGGAGAAACTACCTTTGACTTGTCGTTGCCGATAACCAAAAGTTCTAGTGCTGTAATGATCATCCTGGAACAAGCGGAATGTTGCCCAAAATCCGTGGAACGCAGGCGTGCGTACGCCGGCTTCCAAAATAGGCGTTCTATTTGGCGGGCGATCTTTGTATTCCGTCAAAAAATCTTGATATATCAAATCACCTAGTTCATTCCCTGTTTTCATCCAGATAGACGGAGCTTCTATCGGATTCCAGCTCGGCAAGAACGACATGCGATTCAGAAGCAAACGGTAACGTAGTTTTTGAGGGGTCCACAGTTCACTTTCGGAGTGGATTCCGCCGGCACCCAAAGCACGATCAAAGTAATAAGTAGGTGAACTAATCAGGAAAGTTCCGTCATCACGAGAGACAACCTCCATACCTTCCATTTCAGCATCAACAAAGGCAATAGCATAGCATGCCAAAAAAGCAATAGTGAAGAATATTTTATTCACAAAGGAGTTCATTACCAAATGCTCCTTTCAAAAGTTACACCAGCAGACAACATATTAGATCTTTTTGGAAGCGTCCATAGCTGTTCCCACATAACGTGGAATCCAGCGCTATATTCCTTGAATCTAAACACAGGTAAACTAATTCTTGCATACCATCCAAATTCGGTTTCATTGTCCGTCAAGGAGCCACCTTTTTCAAACCAATTAAACTTTTCGACATCGGCGCGGGCCCAACTGCAAGTGAAACCGCCACCAATGACCACAGGCCGAATCAGTCGCCATTTCCAATCGGCACCGACACGTCCCATAAACTGGTGAGCTCCATCATATTTAATATCGGCGTGAGGTTTGAAATAAGTGTATTGGAACATAACAATTCCATCGACATTTTCCCAATAAGTATAGCGAATGCCAATACCACCATACAAAGCATTTTCGACGGCATCCATCAAGCGGCCCATCGGATAAATTTCGCCACCTTCAAGGAACACAGAAAAATGCGAAAAAGAAATGTCGTTTGCAACGGCAAGGGAATCTTTTCTAAAGGCAAGCGGATCTTTGGGCGTAAGTTCTGACGCACTCATTGGCGCTTGCGCATGCAAAAGCGAAGCCAGACTTATTGCTAGAATCGTAATGTTTTTTTTCATTTTTTATATTCCAAAGCTTGTGCGAAAAAGCCATCGAGGCGAGGATCTTTTTGTCCCGGCAAGACTGGCTCGCCGACCTTCGCGAATTTGGGATGAGCCTTGACGAATCGAGCAATGACGCGCGTTGTTTCCGTCGGGTCGGGGCTGCATGTGGCATACACAAGGCGCCCGCCAGGAGCAAGTGCAGTCGATGCGTTTTCGAGAATCTTGAACTGGAGTTCGGCGACTTCATTGATGGATTCCGGAGTCATGCGGTACACAGATTCCGGACGGCGAGCAATCACGCCCATGTTGCTACAGGGAACATCGAGAAGAATGCGGTCAAATTTAGACGAAAGACGAGAGACTAGAGACGAGAGAAACGAATGCTGCGGAGCGGTCGCGGAATCTTGAGCAGGCGCAAGGTCGATGACTTCGGTCTTGATGTTTGTAAGGCCGAGGCGGTTCATCAGGTCCTGCATTTTTTCGAGGCGCGAGGCGGACGAATCGCTCGCGAGAATCTCGAGCGAGCTATCCATTTCAGCCATGAGAGCGGTCTTGCCGCCGGGAGCGGCACAAGCGTCCCAGACTTTCAAGCCAGGCTTCAAGTCGAGGAGTTTCACGACTTCAAATGCGGACGGATTCTGGAACGAGAATTCACCTTTCACAAATTCCGGAAGCGCAAGCAAGAGCTTCACACCCACGTCGCGCGGGATTTCAATAAAGCGGTCGTAGAGAATCGAGGCGCCCATAATGCCGATTTTTTCGGCAAGCACCGGAGCGCTCGTCTTTTGCAAATTCACGCGGATCCATTCAGTCGGGCGCTCCAGTGTCGCCTTCGCCAAGGCTTCGGCGCGGTCGCCTCCATACACGTCGAACCAACGACGCACAAGCCATTCAGGCACGGAATTCTCGACGCTCACGCGGCGAACGCGCTGCGGTGGAAGCGCAGGCTCGCCCTGACGGCGAGCAGTGCGAAGCACTGCGTTCACAAGCCGCGCAGTACTCTCGCCGAGATTTGCAGACTTTGCAAGTTCCACGCTATCATTGATTGCAGCGTAATCCGGCACGTCCATAAAGAACATCTGGAAGAGGCCCATTTCAAGAATCACGCGGGCTTCGAGCGACGGCAATTTTTTCGTGAGCGACTTGACAAAATATTCAAGGTACAAGTGCCTGCGGCAAACGCCAAGCGCAAGTTCCATCGCAAATGGAGAAAGTCCGCTTTCCTTGATGAACGAGCCTTCTTTTAGCCAAAGCAAAAGGACTCGAAAGGCTTCTTCACGTTCCGTTAGCAAAACTGTAACCCCTCGCGCTTTTGAATGCCACGCATAAAGTCAGCCACAGGCATTGGCTTTTTGCCTTCGGCCTGTATTACAATCACTTCGAGAACGCCATCACCTGTGCCGACAAAGAATCGGTTATCCTTGAATTCAACAACGCCCGGAGCAAGTTTCGGACCGTTTTCGGGAGTGTCTGTTTCACGCAAGTACACCATGCGGCCACCGAGCTTTCCGTATCCACCCGGCCACGGATTGAACGCGCGGATACGATCGTGAATCGTGCGAGCCGGCAAATTGAAGTCGATCAAGCCTTCTTCTTTCTTGATTTTCGGGGCGCCACTTGCCTGAGCGTGGTCTTGCGTCAAATCCTTTTCGCAACCGTTCTTGAGCTGGTTCAAGGCATCGTCCAAGGCATCGCAGCCCGGAGCGACCATTTTATCGAGCAAGCTTGCGGTTGTGTCCTGATGGTCAATCACAACCGTGCGCTGAGCAAGAATCGGGCCATGGTCCATTTTTTCGTCCAGGCGGAAAACAGTCACGCCAGTTTCCTTGAGGCCATCGGCAATAGCACGCTGCACCGGAGCAGCGCCGCGGTACTTCGGGAGCAAACTGCCGTGAACGTTCACGGCACCAAACTTCGTGATGCCCAAAATATTCTTGGGCAAGATGGAATACGCCACAACGACATAGAGGTCGGCATCGTACTTGCGGAGGTCAGCTTCGAATTCAGGAGACTTCAAGTCCGTCGGCTGTAAGACCGACAAATTGTGCTTGAGCGCAGCCTCTTTCACAGGCGGGGGCGTAAGCACGCGACCACGGCCTGCCGGGCGATCGGGCTGAGTGACAACAGCTAAAACTTCGTTATCGGAAGCAACGAGGTGCTCCAAGAATTGAGCCGCAAACGCGGGCGTTCCCATAAATACAATTTTCATACTGGGAAATATAGTTATTGAAATGGTGATCCCCGCACGGAGGCGGGGATGACAAATAAGGAAAACATAGTCTTTACACGCCTTAAGCATTATTCTATCTTTGGCCGCATGCGAGTATTATTACAATTAGCCCTGATTTTGGGGATTTGCTACGCAGGCGACCTCATTCATGATTACACGGGCATTCCCGTCCCCGGTAACATTCTCGGAATGCTCATCCTGCTCTTGTTACTTTGCCTAAAAATCGTGAAACTCGACCAGATTCGCGAAGTGAGCGATTTCTTCTTGAAACGCCTTTCGTTCTTCTTCTTGCCGCCAGCAATCGGGCTTATGCTCGTCGGTGACGATGTCAAAAGCCAGTGGCCCCTATTGCTGTTCCTCTGCATCGTAATTACGATTGCGACGATGGCAATAACAGGCTGGACCGTTCAACTTTTAAGCAAAAAATCCAAAGACAAAAATTGATTTTTACGCGCTATGTTTGGAATCATTCTTACTATCATCGCTTTTGAGCTTGGCGTTACCATCCGCAACAAGTGGCGTAATCCGCTTTTGAACCCGATTCTCATTGCAACCATTCTCATCATCGTTTTTTTGACGATTACAGGAATCAGTTACGATACATACAAAGTCGGTGGCGATTACATTTCATTTTTCCTTGGACCTGTAACAGTTCTGCTTGCCGTTCCTTTGTACAGACACATCCAGGCACTCAAAAACAACTGGCTCCCAATTTTAACTGGGATTCTCGTGGGCTGCATCACAAGCATTGCCTGCGTAATCGCTTGCGCCAAGATTTTCAACATCAGCAAGACTCTGATGCTTTCGCTCATTCCTAAGTCCATCACTATTCCGATGGGTTCTGTGGTATCCGAGCAGATTGGCGGTATTCCGTCAATCACGATTGTGGCAATAGTCATTACGGGAATTACAGGCGCCGTGACAGCACCGCTCGTTTGCAGATTTTTCCGCATCGGGAATCCGGTTGCACAAGGCGTTGCCATTGGAACGGCGAGCCACGCACTTGGAACGACTAAGGCTATGGAAATTGGAGAAGTTCAGGGCGCGATGAGTAGCTTGTCGATAGGGGTCGCGGGCGTGATGACAGTGTTCGTGACACCGGTAATGCTGAATATCTTCGGATAAAACGTGTATGCCGACCCCGTCCCCATTCGCGGATCATGACTACTAAGCAGCATAGCTGCAAGTAGTCAAAGAGAACTAATCCGGGGTGACAATGCAAGAACGAGAAATAATGGATCCTTCGTCGCTACGCTCCTCAGGATGACGAGAGGGAGGTGCCCTCCCAGAACAGAATCCGGGGTGACAATGCGCGGGCGTTTCAAAATCCGCTATCTCGCGGGACTTTTTCCGATGAGCACAGTCGAGATGATGCTTTCGCTTTCCGGAATTTCAAGCAATTTTTTCAATTCGTCATGGTAGAAGAAATGCTCTTCACGGGCAGTCTTGTTGAGGAGACGCGCGGAGACGTAAAGCGATTCAGTGAGCACGCCCGCGTTCAAGTTCATGTAGCGGTAGCCGCGGTTGCCAAGCACATTGCAGGACTCGTTCAAATTAGACGTGAGAACTACTGCGAACATCGCATTTTGAACTTGTTCGGGAACGGCAAAGCATTTGTTAAACTTTTTCGGATTGGCAGAACCACTTTGCATGTAAATGGACTTGCGAACCGGGATGTAGCGGTACACGCCAGCATACACGAACATCACATCAAAAACCACCACCCAAATTTTTATGAGTCCAGCACCAAAAGCGTTTAACTGAGCAAGTTCCAGCCAGCGCAACATCGACGAAAAATCGTCCAAGTCCAGCGTTCCGTGTGTAAACGGAGTGGCGACTTTTTTATCGGCACGCAAATACCACAGTTCACGCAAGTAATACTCATTCGTAAACTTCGACGGCGTCAGCGGAAATTCATCGCCCGGGAGCGCCTGCACATTCAAACGGCGCACCTTCATGCAAAGGTTCAAGTCGTCAATGTTTTCAAGACGATTCTGCAACATGAATCGCGACGGATAACGCGAAATTTCCATGCGGCATTCATCTTCGCCAATGTACGCACCCATCTCCGCATGATTCGAATAAGCAAGTTCACCAACACCATCATCGACGGAATTGAACGCGACCATGCTCTTTTCAGGGAACACCGCAATCGCCGCCATCGGCATTTCGGTCGCCCCAAGTTTGAGCGAGACCGCAATGGAATCATCGACAAACCCGCCCAATGCAAAAACTTTTTGTCCACGGGATTTTGCAAGGAGAATCGTGTTTGCGCAAGCAGAGCCCACATCCATTTGCACCTGACGATACGCGGCCTCGCGGAATCGCCAAACCGCACGTTCCAGGAGCCCTGTGTAAATGAAAATCGTCTGCGCTTCGGTTATAAATTCCTGTTCCGGAAACGACGCAAGAATCGCCTTGCGGACATCGACACCGCCAATCTTGACAAGCTTCGATTCTGCACGGTCCACGTAGTAAACGCCATCGGGAACCTCTCCCCCATGCACCACGGCATAGACGCAAACCGGATTCAGGTAATCCGCCGAAACCGGTGCCAAAAGCGGCATGAACGCGGCCGTCAACGGATGACGTTCGCACCCTTCATAACGCTTATCGGCATACGCCTGCTTTTCCCAATGCATAATGATAGGATCCCCGCTTCCGCGAGGAATGTACTGGGTCGATTCGTGGTAAATTTCCGAAAAATAGCGCATTCAAAATGCAAGATAAAAAGTTTACAGTGGGGGCAACGGCCTTGGACACTTAAATAAAAGTTTTTTGTGTGTTTTTCTTACAAAAAAAGGATTTTTCGACCAAAACACTTAATACACTTTTAATGTAGACTTCAGTTTTTCATCACTATACGGAACGCAGCGAAATATATCTTAAGGAAAAAGAAAAACACATTAAGAGGGCTTTATGCAACTCAAGAATTTCTACCCCAAAATGAGCATTCTCGGAATCGCAACTGTAATGGCACTTACAGCCTGTAGCGATGACAATCCAAGCACCCCGTTTGCAAACACACCACAATTTCCGGATTCCAGCAGCGCCATGGAACCAACCTCCAGCGACGCTTTAGCAGAACCGACCTCTAGCTCAGCCGCAGCGGTTGATCCCTCAACCCTCCCCGCGGAAGGTCCGATTACACTCCCGCAAGGCCTTGGCGTCTTGGTCGATGACTTCGAAGACGGGGACAACCTGAGCGTTTTTGATTACTGGTACACCTACAATGATAATGACAATGGCGGAGCATCCATCATCACGACTCCACTCAACGCCGAAGAAAACATCATTCCGGCTAGCGTCAATAACGGCTCCAAGTTTGCCTTGCAAGTCAACTACACGCTCGACAGAGGGGATTATGAATTTGATCCGTATGTTGGCTGGGGCGTTCAAGTCGCACCGGACGAAGCCAACGGACGTTTTGGCGGCCTTACCTACTGGTACAAGGGCGGCGCCCACGAAGTGCATGTCGAAATTACTGACGTCGAAGACTATGACGTGCATCTCGCCAAGTTCCCGGCATCTCGCACTTGGAAGCAGGCAGTTGTCCGCTTCAAGGATCTCGTTCAGGGCGGCTGGGGCAAGGAAGTCCCGTTCGACGCAAAGCACATCATGGCTATCAGCTTCCAGGCAAAGGGAAACAAGAGCAAGGTCATAACCGATTCCCTCTTCATCGACAACATTTATTTGCAAGACTCCTCTGAAGTCGAAAAGGACCAGCCGGATATGGAAATCAAGGACCCGGTCATTCCGAACGTAACCTTCACAGAAGCTGAAATTACAGTAACGAATCCGTTGCAAGAAAAGGCCATGAAGTACCTCAACAAGGGCGTCAACTTTACCAACTGGCTCGAAAATGCCGATGGCAAGTTCAAGTCTTTTGAATTGGGCGAAAAGGACGTTCAGATTCTTGCCGAAAACGGCTTCAAGAGCCTCCGCTTGCCGATTGACCTCGACCTGTACGCCACGAACCGCGATGCATTCGTAAAAGGCACCGATACAGAACTCAAGTTCGATGACGACACATTGTTCATGGTTCTCGACTCCTTCGTAGAATGGACCGCCAAGCACAACATGTCTTTCGTAATTGATTATCACGAATATGACAATAGCTACAACACCACAAGCGCCAAGGACACGAACTATATCAAGATGATGGCAGAAACGTGGAAGCATGTGGCCGCCCACTATGCTGAAAATACTCGCGAAGACTTGTTCTTCGAACTTTTGAACGAACCGGACATGAGCGATGGAAAGGTTACCGCAGCCCAGTGGACCGTTGCAGCCCAGGCCATGATTGACGCCATCCGCACGGTTGATACCAAGCATTCCATTCTCTTCGGTGATGCTCAGTGGTACTCCATTACTCTCCTCACCAAGCGCACTCCGTTCACCGACGACAATATCATCTATGTCATCCACACTTACGAACCGTTCGCCTTCACGCATCAGGGTGGTTCTTGGACCGACTACGCCACGATTCACGACCTTCCGTTCCCCTACGATCCGGCAAAGTGGTCTACGGTTTCTGGCGACTTCGGCGTCAACAAGAGCACAAAATCTTACGTGAAGACGAACATCAAGAACTACTACAAGACCGGCAGCAAGGAAGCCATCATGGAACAGATTCTCAAGGCCAAGAAGTGGGCTGCAACGAACAATGTTCCGGTGATTATCAACGAATTCGGTGCATTGAACCTCCGCTCTACCGCAGAATCCCGCATCAACTACCTCACAGCCATGCGTGAAATCTGCGATACCCTCCAGATTCCTTGGACGCACTGGGGCTACACCGGCAACTTCTCCGTGATTGAAAACGGCAAGTTGATTGAAGGCCTCGACAAGGCTCTCGGCGTCGGAAAATAAGGGCGTAAACGCCCAAAGCATCAAAACTGAAATCACACCTTAAATCATCTAAAGTCACGCAGAAATGCGTGGCTTTTTTTTCGTAGTAGGCAGTAGGAAGTAGACAATAGGAAGAATAGCGCAACAAGTACAGCTGATACAGACCAATTATTAAAAATCACTTTTAAGTCTTTAAGTTGCAAGATGAATTCGTATCTTTAGAAACACAGAAGATCCTCATCTTCCTCCAAACGGCCGCATGAGCAATCATGCGGTTTTTCTGTACATGGCATTTTCTACATACACGTGTTTTCTACACGTTCCCAAAATTCTAAATTACCGTTATGAAGTTTAAAATAAAGAGCATTTTGGCAGCCTGTTCCGCATTGTTGGCGGGGACAGCAAGCGCCGCCGGTTTTTACGGCAACCAGAGCGATATCCAGTGGAAAACCGCAGGCACGGAACATTTCCAGTTTATCTACCCTGTCGAATATTCAACGCACGCCGCTAAAGTATCCGCATACGCCGAGGCCGTCTACGATTCCGTCACGAGCCGCTACAACAAGCCGCTCCCACGAATCAGCGCCGTTTTGAACAACGCTCTTTATAGCAACGGAAGCGCCGTCCCGAGCGAGAACGCCATAAACCTCTGGCTCACCAACTGGGATTTTAAGATCCGCAGCAGCCACGGCTGGATTTCGGACGTGGTGACCCACGAATTCAGCCATCTCGTGAGCATTGAGAGCGGGGCTAAAATTGTCCCGAACCTTTACGGATTCCAATTCAGCTATACCGACTATTATAATGAACGCACGAGAAGCGACTTTCTCACGATGATTCCGTTTACGTTGCAGCCGCTTTGGCTTGCCGAAGGTACTGCACAATACGAATCTTCGCGCATGGGTTTTGACGCCTGGGACACGCACCGCGACATGCTCCTCCGCACGGCCGCACTGAACGATAGCCTCATGACGCTCCCGTACATGCACGACTTTTCGGACAATTCGCTACTCGCCGAACTCGGGCCCTACACGCAAGGCTTTTCGCTTGTGCTCTACATCGCCAAACATTACGGCGATGACGCCATTCCAAAAATTTGGCACGAACTTGGAAAGCCTTACCGCGCAACGCTCAACGGAGCCATCAAGAGCGTTCTTGGCATCAGCGAACAGCAACTTTACGACGCCTGGAAAAAAGAAATTACCGAGCAATACCAGGCGCAAAAAGATTCTCTCGGCACACTTGTCGAGGGCACCAAGATTACCAAGGACGCCTTCTGGCAGGACTTCCCTGTCGTGAGCGGCAAGAACCTCTACGGCGTTTCGAATTTTGGCGGTCCGTGGTTTGACGGAGCTGTTTTCAAGATTCCGCTGGAAGATACTTTAAAGACAAGAGATAGTACCGCGACACATTCAGAAAAAGTCGTAGATTCCGCGAAAACCGATAAAGTTCAAGATTCTGCGAAGGTTGATGTTGGTGAAATCAAGGTAGAAGGCGCCGACAGTAGCCTTATCAACATCACCGATTTTGCAAAGTCCGGCTTCAAGGCCAAAAAGCCCTGGTTCGACAAGGGCATCGATGTTTACGATGACAGCACGCACGGTCCAATTCTCGCCTACATCAGCTACCAGAACCGCGACAAGGATGGTCATGCGCATTTTGACGTTGCCGTAAGCGATACGAACAAGAACGAAGTCGCCCTCACATACCTTGTTGATGCCGTTTACCCGTCATTCAATAAACAAGGTTCCGCAATTGTATTCGTAAGACGCGAGCCATCCAGCACAAGATTCGTCTTGAGCAAGATTCCGTTCAATAGCGATTTGAAGAACGCCTCCACCGAAGATCCCATTGACATTTTCAAGCCCGATTCTTCGTTCCTCTACTATAATATTTACAGCCCCAAGTTCAGCCCGGACGGAAAGCGCATCGCCTTCAGTTTCTTTGATGACAAGCAACGAGGCATCGCAATAATTGACACGAACGGAGCAAACTTCAAAGTCGTAAGCACTGCAGGCTACGACGAGCGCGATGTCAACTGGATTGACAACGACAAGATTATTTTCGCCAGCAACCGCAACAACATTTTCAACTTGATCGAGAAAGACTTGAACACCGGCAAGGAACGCGCACTCACAAACGTGGTCGGTGGCGCATTCACTCCGACACTTGCTGGTGACACGATTTTCTTTACGCAATACGACAAGGACGGTTTTTCTCTTTACAAATTGCCATACGTAAAAGAAGCAGAGCCGATGTTCCGCGATAGCGTTGTCGTGACCGTACGTGATAGCGTATTGCAAATGGCCGATACGCTTCAAGTCGCATGCGCAGACACAGCCACAACAGTCGATTCAACAAAGACCGCAAACGTCGCAAGCAATGTTGCCGACACCGCAAAATGCACAGAAGAGGTATTACGCAAGGACGTGATTCAAGTCGAGCACCGCGACACCATCAAGGTGGCCGTTACAGATTCGACACAACGCGAAATCATCTTGCACGGAACGCTCCCGCAAAAGATTCACAAAAATCTTGAACTCGTCGATCGTGAATTTGCAGGCGCCGAACGCAATTACAAACCAATCCCGAACATTCCGCTGTTCGTACCGATTTTCAGCATTTCCGAAAACGCCCCGAGCATGACCGTCTTTGGCGAAGGCGAAATCAAGGCTAAGCTTGGCCTTGCCGTTGTCATCAGTGACGCTCTCAAGAAAAACACCGTGCAACTCGGGTTGTTGCTTGAACTCGGGAAAGGCATCGACTACATCAATGGTGACGGACTCAATCCCAAAATCGAAAAGGAATTCTTTATCGCATGGGATAACCGCAGCACGCCTATTGACCTTGGACTTTCGTACAGCTATGCGAACTACACAAACAAAGATACCATTCGTGTCGAAGATGTTGGAGGAAACGGAGGAGACAGCTTAAAAACAAGCTACTACGCCTTTGCAACACAAGCCATTACGGGTACCGCTGGCTACAGCATTTTCAAGAGCATCGATACATTGCAGGCCGCAGTCAGCTACGATTGGGCAAACGTCAACTTCTACGATGAAAGAATCGAATGGACGTACCAAAAACGATTTAGCGCAACTGTCGGCCTCGGGCTTTATGGCGACCACGAAGGCGAAGGTGGCTCGGGAATTTCGGGCCAAGGGAACGGACTCTTCGTTTATTACCAATACGCCAACAGTGATCTCAGTAAACCAGGAACGCTCTACGTCACCGAAAATGGTCGAATTGAAACACACTACAGAAACTTCGCGCTCCACCAATTCGGTCTGAATCTTTATGGGAGCGTACAAACGCCGTTCCTCCACGCTCGTCTTGCCGCCGGCGGAAAAATCACAAGCTACCTTCACTGGAATACAGATGACGTCAGCGACACGCTAGATTCGTACTACTACACTCCAGTGTTCCTGGACGGTTACCCGTACTTGAGAAGCGATGAGGATTACACACTTTCAGGCACAAAGACGGCGATGGCCGAGCTCCATTACCTCTACCCGATTTATGACGACTGGAGACACGACCTCTGGATTTTCTCGACTCGCAGTTTGTACGTAGATTTGTTCGCTCAGATTGGCGCCGCCTGGAATGGAGACTTTTTCACAAACAAATTCACCAAGCATGAATTCTGGGACCGTTCCGTGGGTTTAAGCTTCCGCATGGGCAACAAGATTTGGGACAACATTCCTCTTGACATAACGCTTACGCTTGCGCGCGGTTTGAGTCGCATCGGTGAGGACAAGGATTTCCACGGGGGAACGAAGTTGGACCCAGTCCACCTGACATTCTTGCCAAAAGCGCTCCGCCCGACGAGAATCAAGTTTTCCATTGGGATGGGTTTCCAAAATAGTTGGCAATAAAAAATTGCCAATTATAAATCAAAATAGTACTTCACGCGGGCGGGGCCCCAGCTCAGAGTTGCGAAGGCCGCACGGGCCCCTCCCTGCACCCTCCCCATCCTTGGCCGACGCTTATTGCATTATAAAACGTATCAGCAACTATAATTGTGTATGCTGTTCTAGATTAGCATAAACGAAAGGCGGCGAAGGCCGCCGTTTTTTTGGTTTAGTAGTTAAAGCTTTTGGCGTTTTTGTCTTCGGGGAGGAGTTGGCCGGGACTTGTACGTACGGCATCGCGGCCCTTGAAATTTGGATTCAGTTTTTTGATTTCACGAGATTTCACTTCGGCCTGGACATCAAGCAAGTGGCGTTCCCATTCTTGAATAGCGCCATCGAGTTCCACGCGAGCGTTCAACATGAGTTCCTTGAGCTGCATGAGTTCAAGCATGCGTTCGCGCTTCATCACCCAAAGTTCTTCTTCTTCGGGCATGCGCTCGATATTGAACAGCAAGTTCAAATACTTTTCTTCGGCTTCGCGGTACGCCTTGTACGTATCTTCGTAAACGAGATTGCGGTCATCAGCCATGGTCTGCTGCGAGGAGACGTGAGTTGCGCAACCGATGAAGTTCATCGCGACAGGGAGAAGGAAGAGAGGGATTGTCAAACGCATAAAATAAAGGTACAAAAAATAATAAGCAGAACTTAGTTATTAGTCAATGGTTATTAGAATGCTGCCATGACATTGAATGGAGATGCCTGCTCGGTAGCAGGCATGACAATTGCAATTTATTCAGCGGCTTCGGGGATATCGCGCTTAATATTGTAAAGTCTTTCGTACGAGACATGGCTCGTGAACGTGACGGTATCCTTTGTTTCGGGGTGGATCATCGTGTGCGTTCCGACTTTGACTTCACGTTCCTGGCACGGGAGACCTGTTTCCGGTTCAATCATGACTTCGAACTCGGTGCGATATTCGCCCTTAAGTCCAGAGGTATAAGCCTTGAACTTGTCTGGCACAATCTTGCTACCCACGTGCTGTTCCCAAATGAAGTACGGGAAACTTTCAGTTTCTTGCAAGTAGACGACGTAGTCCAGGCACTTGCGGTGGTCGCGATTCGTAAAGCCCCTCGTCACCACAGAATCCACCTTGATAAGCGCAAAGTTCAGACGGCCCTGCTGCTTGAGGAGTTCAGTCACATTGCCCTTGACCGGCACAACACCCTTGAGCAAGTGGTCCATTTCCCAGCGGTGCTTTTCCAAGCGCTTGAGGTGCGGCTTGAATTCAGGATTCAAGAGCTGATCGCGCCAGCGGCTCGGCATCGGGATATGGGCCAGCAACGTATCATAGCCATCATCAATGCCGGTAAGGCTCGTCACATTGCGGTCTACAGCGGCTAGGTTCACTTCCTTGATGCGCCAGGCAAGTTCCGTCGGCATAAAATTCTTGAGGTATCCGCGAGACTTGTCAATCACGTAATTGCGCTTGACAAACGTCGTATCGCCTTTTGAAGAGTAGTTCAAATCGGCATACGTCGCTGTAATCGTCCCCACCTTTTCTTCGCCCTTCAAGTCCAGCGTCGCATAATAGCTTTCGGTGTACATTTCGAGCGTGACAGGAGCGTTTAATTTATAGTCAACAGATACTTCAGACTGCCCACATGCGGTAAGCATTGCAGCGACAAACATTCCACTCAAGAGTTTTATTTTATTCATTAAATTAACCAACTATTGATTGACAATCGTTAACTGTTTTGAAGCAATCAAGCCTCTTTCAGAAGAAATTTCAAGAACAACCGTTCCAGGGGCTTTGAGTTTTGTCATTTCGCGGGCCGTTGCATAACCGCCTCGACGCGAACGCGCTTCAAGAGTAAACGCTTCCATTTTATTGGAAACATGGAAATCACGTTCCCAAAGCTGAGTCCCCTTGTTAGCAAGAGTCCCTTCGTAGAACGCAAATTTCAGCGTATTAAAATCAAAACCCGTTCCATAACGCAACTGGATGATGAGTTCATCAGCCATTCTGAATACGCTACCTGTATCAGCAACATAGCCCACAGCCGGATTCCATTCACGACCACAGGCGATAATGGGTTCAGATTTTGAGCAACCTGCAAAAAGCCCACCCAAGGCTAAAGTTGCAAGCATAACGACTTTCTGTTTTTTGTTCATTGTATCCCTCTCTTTTTTGCCCAACAGCACTTTTTAAAATAGCAAAAAACTATCTGTCAAGTACAAACATCATCTCAAGATGGGGCGTTTGAGGGTAAAAAGCGAAGCCTTCGGCGTGAGAAAGGGTAAATCCGGCCTCAGAGAACTTGGCAAAGTCGCGTGCAAGCGTCACCGGGTCGCAAGAAACGTAAATCAGGCGGTTGACAGAGCTTTTCACGATGGCGGTCAAAGCTTCTTTGGGGAGGCCTGTTCGCGGAGGGTCAACAATGAGGGTGGCGGGGACATCGACGACGTTTTCGACGAGCCAATCTTCGGCAGGGGCCGAGACGTTTTCAATTTCAGGGGTGCGAGAAGCCACGCAATCCCGAGATGCCGCAGAATCTTCGGGGAACGCCGCAGGGACAGACAAATTAACCTTTGCGTGTTTGAGGCAGCCTTCTTCGCGTTCGACAGTCGTAATCTTCTTGAACTTGTCCTGCAAAATACAGGCAAAGAAACCGACGCCGCTAAACAAGTCAATCAGCCAAGCGTCAGAGGACTTGCCACTTGCCAAGCCTTCATCCACAGCCTTGCGGACCGATTCAACGAGTTCCGGCAAAAGTCCCAAATTGCTCTGGAAAAATACGGACGCATCCGCTTCGATTTTGCGGCCTGCAATTTCGACAAGGCTCACAGCATGCGCATCGAATTCAGACTTGTGCATTCCTGGGTAATAGAACGAAATTTCGCCCGCACCGTTATCGAAGATGTTTACATCGATATCGCGAGAATACCTGTGAAAGTCGTCGCGACCGCTCGAATTACGATTAGAATCGCCCGCGAGAAGCGTCGCGGCAGGTCCACGCAAGAATTCATTCAAGCCGTCCGTGAGCACAGGGCATTTTTCAAACGGGACGATGTTATTGCTTTCTTCGCCGCGGAAACCAAAGACTGCGCGGTTAGCAGAACCTTCAAGAGTTGCCGAGCCTGCACCTTCGAAAGTCGCCGAGCTTGCGCCGCGATTTTCTGGGACTGCGCCGCGATTAGAACTGCCGCGGAACACGACACGAGCGCGGTTTCGGTAACCCCAGGCATTCCCTGTATGGATGACAAAATCTTCGGGCAGTTCCGCATGAGCGAGGCGCTTGAAATTTTCACGTTCGACTTTTTCAAGATATTCCGCTTGCTTTTCGGAAGCGAGATGTTGCAAGCTGCAGCCGCCGCACTTGCCGTACAGCGGGCAACGCGGCTCAACGCGGTCCGGGCTTGCTTCCAGAACTTCGACAACGCGGCCCTTTGTAAAGTCCTTTTTCTGGAACGTGAGTCGCACCTTGCAGAGTTCACCCGGGAGCGCACCCGCCACAAAGCACACGCGACCATCTTCCAAGCGCGCCATGCCCTCGCCTCCCTGCACCATTTTTTCGATGCGGAGCGTCAAACATTCACCACGCGGTTCACGACTAGAGTCACGACGGTCGTTATTGCGGTTCGGACGCGGGCCTTTAAACGCCCCGCCATTGCCCTTAAAGCGGTTGTTTCTGCGGAAATCTGCCATGAATGTAAAAATAGAAATTTTATCATTCCCCAAAATAATCTTTATCCGCAGGGGCTATTTCGCAACGGAGAATGGGGAATAGAGGCCGGACGACATTAAAACTGGATCCATACGTTTTAGCGATCTTTTCATCAAGGCACGGAATATCAATTATCATCGATTGTCCTTTTGAAATTTTCGTAAAGCGTTCAAACGGAACCACTTTGGGATAACGAGCCCCCACCTCACGATAAAAAGTTCGTTCTATTTCTGCATCCTCTGACGAGGAATCTCTTTTGAGGCCTTCCCATGGCAATAAAATAGAATCGCTCGCAAGCAGCGGTTTTACTTGTTCATGCGCCCGATCATACCTAATGAATTTTCCCGTAACAGGCGCAATACTCCTTGAAGGAGGCGTCATTTTAAAATGAAGTTTTTCACTTGATGATATGTAATAAGGGAACGTTTTATCCCCAAGCCAACATTCGCGATTTTCATCATTCAGTTTAACCGAAAGTTCAACAGCTACGCCGTTATCATTTGAACCAACAATTCGGCCTGTGCAATTTCCTTCTACTTTAGAAATTTTCCTCAGTTGATTATTTTTCAAAGCAAAGTTATTGGCGGTATCCGATTCTGCGCTCGGACCGAAGTCATGTTCAAAGACCCAGTATGAATTCAGTTGCTCTGCCGTTGGCTGGACGGATTCAAACTTTTTTATGCGGCACTCATTTTTGAACTCGTATTCTAAAATTCCGCGTTCACTCAGCGCCAGCATCCACAATTCACGTGCACAGGAATCGGGCGACTTTTTCACATTCTCAACCGTTTCTTTAGAAAGATTTAATACTCTATCTTTTTTTACTTTTTCCTTAGGATAATTCAAAATACTGTCTGGTGTTTGAAATAATAACTGAACATCAACAAACCCAAGATAATCATCTATCTTCAAAAGTGAATCTAAAAGGCAATTTGAGTCATATCTAGAAAGACTACTATAAAAGTCTTCTCTATCAGATAACGTTTTTCCAGAATCACGAGCCCATTGACTCTCATATATATCAAGGAGCACATCCATGTCGTTATCCCAACAGCCAACCCGTTGACTCGTTGTCGAATCCGCATTTGCGGTCGATGTTTGCTTTTGGCTTTGCCCATTTCTAGACGGCATAAAAAGCCCAATTAAATTCACAGCCGCAATGATCCAAACCAGTTTAAGCCACAAACCTCTTGCTAAAAAACGATTGTGAACTTTTATCGAATCCAAGAAAAGCGAAATCGCAGCAAAGCAAATAAGAGGCAAAGTAATACAACTCACAATCAACTTTGAACCATAATTGTTCAAAGAGAGGTCCAACGAAATGAGCTGAGATTCAACAAACGCCCCAAAGCACAAGGATAAAGCGCACAACAAAGGAACAACTTTAGACTGCATCATTAGTCCTCCCCCATAAAACAATTTGCACGCTTCAAATACTTTTTATTTATCGAGGAAACAATCAAACCTTTAACAACAACCTTTTTCGAAAAAGGTTGCTCTTCTATTTTCATATCATGTGTAACTTTGCCACTTTCACTATAATAGAAAACAACGTATTCATTTTGCTTTTCCATGATGAAAAATTTAAACCAAGGAAATTCTAGAAAGGGTGTTGTAATAGTCACTAACGGATGTAGCCCATTTTCATCTTCGTACAGGAGGCCAACTTCATCTTTTACACTCGCCAAATGATAATGAAATTCATACAAACGTTCAGTTTCATTGCCTTTTAGATAGTGGTAAATTTTCTTTCCTTCTACTTCGCAGGGAACCGATTTACCATCAGTATCTTTCGCCAACATGAGTGTCGGATCTTGAGAAGGCGACTGCTTAGGCCAACATATGAACAACAAAAATAGGCACACCCCCGTAAATAAGATTACGCAAACCTGAGTTACATATTCAAACTTTTTTCGAAAAGAGCCGGGCTTATTCGCCTTCTCATTTTCCATCATTTTTTCTTTTAGCATACAACATATATAGTTAAATTAAACCTCTTATCCCCGTTTTTTGCGTTTTTTAGCCCAATTTTCAGCATTCAGAAAAGAAAACGGGGTGATTTAGCACAGCCATGTTTTAAAATTTTCTAAATTGTCGCCCAATGGAAACGACATCGATAGTTTTGCCTAGCGCTCTCACTGCCGCGAACAGCAAAAAGCTGCTTTCGAGTTGCAGGAGCGCCCTCACCAAAGGGGAGCTTCATCTGGACGGATCAAGCCTTACCTCGATGGACTATAGCGCCGATGCCTTTTTTGCACTTTTAGCGGAACTTTCGGAAAAGACGGGCAACAGGCTCGTCCTTAAGCATTTTTCGCCCGAAATCAGGCAGCATTTGCAGAACCTCCGCAAGATGGTTCCGCCCGAGAAACCGCAGCGCGAAACCAACAACATCCTCGAAATGATGGGTGGTGTCGGTTTTTCGCTGCTCAAAGAAGTCTTCGAAGTCCTCGTGCTTCTCTTTACGGCAATTTACTGGACCATCGTCGGACCGTTCGACAAGGGTAAAATCCACTTTGGCGGTATCACCAAGCAGATGTTCAAGTCGGGCAGTGAAGCCATGGGAATTTGCTTCTTGTTCGTGGGACTTATCTGCCTTACGATGGCTCTCCAGAGTTCGGTGATGCTGAATGCGGTCGGTGGCGGCTCTTACCTCGCTTCGGGGCTTGGGTTCCTCATTTTTGCAGAAATTGGCCCGCTCCTCACGACGATTATTTTGGCCGGGCGTTCCGGCAGTGCCATGGCGGCAGAAATTGCAAACATGAGCGTCTGCGAAGAAGTAAAGGCTTTGAAGTCCATGGCCATCCCGCCGGTGCAGTACCTCGTGGTCCCGCGCTTTATCGCCTTGAGCATCACGACACCGATCCTCTCGTTTAGCGCATCCATCGTCGGTAGTTTCGCCGGCTTCCTCATTGCGTATTTCTTCTGCGATATTTCTTTCTCGAACTACATGATGGGGCTTCGCGACGGCATCGACCCGATGACGTTCCTCAAGAGCACAATCAAGGCGCTTGTATTTGGCTGGATTGTAACACTCATCGCCTGCAACAAGGGCCTCAACGCCCACGGCGGTGCAGAAGCTGTCGGTAAAGCGACGACTTCAAGCGTTGTGGCGGCCATTTGTACTATCGTGATTTCGGATACCCTTTTCGCCTTCATTTTCTATTAGAGGTCAATATGGACGAAATTCTAAAAGTTGACCATTTGAAAGCGAGCTACGGTAACGAGACTATCCTCAAGGATATTTCGTTCGGCGTCAAGAAGGGCGAAATCCGCATGGTGCTCGGCAGTTCCGGTTGCGGTAAGTCGACGCTTTTGAACAACGTGCTCAAGTTCATCAAGTCCGACGAAGGTACAATTACGTACTTCGGAAAGTCGTTCGGGCCCAAAGAAGGCCTCGATAGCGAAACGCGTATGCGCACCGGAGTGCTCTTCCAGAGTGGCGCTTTGCTAGCAGACTTGACCGTCGCCGAAAACGCGATGCTCCCACTCAAGCGTAGCATGCCCTACATGCCCAAGAGCCAGATGGAAGCGATTGTCGCAGACCGCCTCGAGAAGGTGCACCTGCTCCACGCGTTCCACAAGTTCCCCGGCGAGATTTCGGGCGGTATGAAAAAGCGTGCCGCACTTGCCCGCGCGATTGCGCTCAAGCCAGAACTTTTGTTCTGCGATGAACCGTCCACAGGTCTTGACCCGGTGACCGCCCGTTCGCTCGACGAACTGCTCCTCGAACTGCGCGACACGCTCGGCGTTTCGATGGTGATTGTGAGCCACGAACTCGAGAGCATCAAAATTGTCTGCGACCGCTTTGTGTACCTCAAGGACGGCTACGTCCTGAAAGACGCGACCTTGAAAGAAGGCATGGAATCCGACGATCCCATCCTCAGGCATTTTTTCAATAGGCAGTGCCCCAAAGAATACAATGCCGAAGACTTTTACCACTTTGATTTTATTGATTGAGTTGGAGAAATAATGGAAACCACCCGATCCGAAAGAATAAAACTTGGCGCATTTATGCTCTTTTGCGGAGTGCTTATTTGCGTGTTCCTGGGTTACGTGCTCAAGCGTTACCTGAGCGAGCAATTCGACAACTACTACACCATTTTCGACACAGACGTGAACGGGCTTTTTGTCGATGCCAAGGTGAAGTTGAACGGTATTGCCGTCGGTAGCGTGACTAACATTACCATCAACGAACAGAACTTGAACCAGGTCGTCGTTGAATTCAAGGTGCAACGCGGCACCCCGATCAAGATTGGTACACGCGCAGGCATGACCGCAGGCATGAACCTCACCGGCGAAAAGCAGGTGATTCTCTCCGGCGGAGCCTTCAGCGAACCGAATGTTCCCGAAGGTGGCCTCGTCCCGGCAGCAGCTTCGATGTTCGACCAGATTACAGGCCAGATGGGCGACATCTTTGGCAAAGTCAATCCGATTGTAGACGGGCTAGTCCGTGTACTGAATCCAGAAAACGCCGAAAGCATTTCGCGCACTCTCCAAAATCTCGAAAAGACGACCGCAAACTTGAGCTACGTAACAGCAAACCTCGGAAAGCCGCTCAGCAACATGAGCAAGTCCGCCGCTTCGTTGCAGAAGATCCTTGCAGAAATCGAAGAAGCGAAACTCGCCGCAAAGACCGAACAGAATCTCACCGTGCTCAAGGAAAAGCTCGAAGCAATAGACACCAAGGGCTTGAACGAGAACCTGATGCAGACAGCCGAATCGATGAACAAGCTCGCCCAGCGCGTGGACGCCATCGTTTACAAGAACGAAGACCAGGTCGGAAACGCCATGGATGAACTCAACACGATTCTCGAAAACCTCGAAGAATTTTCACAGAAAATCAAGAACAACCCGTCTGTACTTATCCGTTCCGAAGGCAAGAACGGTCGCTAAAAAGGAGAATCCAAGATGTTTAAAGCAAATCGTTTGTTAGCAGTCGCTGCACTCCTTTCCGTTTTCACGCTCACGGGTTGCCTCGGCGGTTCGACCGAACCTTCCCGCTATTACACAGTTTCGGCAGAATCTATCTCGGTCGCAGGCGCGACTAGCGATGCCCGCGTACACGTCAAGAAATTTACGATTGACCCCGCCTACCAGCGCACAAACATTGTCTATCGCGAATCCCCGTACGACTTCATGTTCTACGATCTGGACCTTTGGGCTACGCGCCCGGAACAGATGCTCACGCAGGTCGCAGGTGAATACCTGGTCAAGAGCAACATGTTCAAGTCCGTGGACTTGAAGCCGATGGGCAAGCCGGACTTTGAACTCTTGGGCAATGTTGATGCAATTGAAGAAATTGACGAAGGCAACTCTCAAGAAGCCCACCTCGCCTTGCAGCTCACGTTCCGCAAGGTCGGTGAAGATGCGCCGCTGTGGGAAAAGCGCTACGACGAACGCCAGAGCATGAACAAGCGCGACGCACATTCTGCTGCCGAAGCGCTCTCGAAGCTCTACGCCAAGTACATGCAAGACGCACTCGAGAATATCGCAAGAGTGAAGTAATAGTAGGAAGTAGGAAGAATTGCAAGGCGGACTTAGGTCCGCCTTTTTTTAATCTCGACGGATAGTCGGGACGCTTGCGAGCAATTTTTTCGTGTAATCGTTTTGCGGATTCGTGAGGACAATATCGGCGGGGCCATGCTCTACGGCATGCCCAAAGTACATGACCAGGACTTCGTCGCTCAAAGCACGGACCACCTGCATATCGTGACTGATAAAGAGAATGCTAAGTCCAAGTTCATTGCGCAAATCATCGAGCAAATGCAAAATCTGCGCCTGCACGGACACGTCCAAAGCGCTCGTCACTTCGTCACAGAGCAACACCTTCGGGCGCACCATCAAGCTGCGCGCAATGCACAAGCGCTGGCGCTGACCGCCCGAAAATTCATGGGGGAACTTGTCCATCGCCCCTGCCGGAAGCGAAACGCGTTCCAAAAGTTCTCGAGCTCGTTTGCAAGCTTCATCAAACGAAACACCTCGGGCAATCACAGGTGCCGTCAAGATTTCCGTCACCGTCTGGCGCGGGTTTAAGCTGCTGAACGGATCCTGAAAAATCATCTGCACGAGGTCCGATATGCGCACAGCATCTTTCCCGGTGCCGGCCTTGCCGCCATTCACCGGAAGTCCAAACAAATTAACCTTACCGTTAGAAACCGGTACTAGCCCGACCAAAGACTTCACAAGAGTCGACTTTCCGCAGCCAGACTCCCCCACAATCGAAAGAATCTTGCCCTGCGGGAGCGTGAACGAAACATTATCTACAGCGGTGAAATAATCCTTGACCTTGCTAAAAACGCCCCCGCGAATCGGGAACTTGACCGTCAGCCCGTTAACCTCGATGGCCGGCACCGTTTTATCAAAATTTTCGGTATTCATCAACCATCCAACTCGGCAAGAGCATCCTGAACGTTCTTTTCGGTCGCTATCAAAATCTGACGACACTTGCGCAAAAGCTGCGTAGCCTCTTGAACCTCAACAGCAAGTTCATCAATTTCCATCTCGGAATTGTCGATTTTCGAGAGAATTTCCTCTAAACGCTCCATTGCGTTTTTATATTCAAAATTTTGCGCACTCATATCCACGAATATAGTTAGATTTATACCAAATGAATTTGTTCAATCGTCCCATTTTACCCTTTTTTGTTGTTGCCGCACTTTTTGACGTGTTTTTGGCAGGGTGTCTCGACGCCCCCGACTACCCAGAAACGGCCAGGCCCGTTGAATCCATCAACATTATGGTTCAACAAGGAAACAACGAATTCACGACAACCCTCAAAGTCAACCCAACCGATTCCGCAACGATCAAGGCAAGCGTCATTCCCGAAAAATTCCAGGAAGATCTCAATTTTGAATGGCTACACACCGGCAATAACGGAGACACTTCGCTCATGCTCGGGCAATTCTATACATTCTACCCGCAAAGAGGCGGAAGCGCAGTCCCAAACAAACTGATTACTACAGACAGAGAAGGGAACAAGCAGATTCAAAATTTCATGGTTGTCATCAACACGCCTCCAGTCCTTGCCGATACAACAATCCCAGCCAATGGCGATACGCTTTACGGCGCATTGGAATCCGCATTTTTATTCGAATGGATGAGTCTGGACTTAGATTTAGCCAATGGTGATACGCTATTCCACATTCTAGAAATTGACAGCATTCAATACGATGTCGGAACTCTTTTACAAGTCAAGCAATCTGGTTTCAAACCTGGCGAGCACAAATTCCGCATCATCGTTCGGGATCTCTATGGAGACACAGATACGCTCTCCTATAAAAAATTCTTTGTCTTCGATACGCTGGAGGCAAAATGAATTTCATAAAGTTATTCATCATAGCAGTTACAGCAAGTTTTTTTCAGTCATGCTTCAATTCCGACGATTACATTTTCAACGAATCCGAAGCCACAGATATTAAGATACAAGCTACTCTTGCAAAGTCTCTTATCGAAACAAACGAGAACGTCAAAGCAGACACATTCCACATCAACGACACCATCTTTTTCCTCACTAGAATTAATCCGAACAAAATCATCAAAGTCCAGGATTATCACTGGCTCATGGATGACAAATATTGCTCGTCAGAATACAACTTCAAAAAACAAGTTAGCGAACCCGGCTATCATAAATTCAAATTCATCCTCAAGGACTTTTTCGGCGACATGCACTACGATTCCCTTGAAATCTGGGTTGCCGACAATCCCGTTTTAAACGACAGTGCATTTACGCCCGCCAACGGGACACAAGCCATAGACCCATTCGAAGCGATATACTTCACATGGAGCGCAAAGACGCCGGGAATCAAACTTTCACACCATTACCGTTTTGTATTGAGCGAACAAAGTTACGCAAACGAGGAATCAACTTTCAAGAGAATAGATACCATTTTAAACGAGCCTTATTTCGTATATCACCACAAACTAAATCCTCTAAAAAAATACAATTGGTCTGTTCAGGCTTTCAATGAATACAATCTAGTTTCTGCGCAGACAATTAAAAGCTCTTTTTTCACCAAAGGCATTCCAGGCGAGGGTTCGTTACAGGCCACAATAAATATCGGATTAGCGCCAGCATCACCCTTTCATTTGACTCTACAAGACAAAGATAATACGCAAAAGCATTTCGACTACAACTTCACATTGTCATCATTGAACAGTTCTTTTACACTAGATGAAATTCCGGCAGGGAAATACCAGTTAACAATTTTGTCAGACTACACTGACTTCGGGCAGTTACAAAAAGACATTGTTATAAGAGATGGATTTGTAACAACGGTTAATGACCTCAAGCTACTAGATTCCATACCGCCTAGAATAACATCTTTAACTGGGCACGACACGCTTGACTTTAAGGATTCGCTTCGCTTTGTCATTAAAGACGGCGCTAAATCAATTATAAATTCATCATTAAACGCCATTCTTGATAACGAAACAGTTCTTGAAAAGATCTACCAAGATAGCATTCTAACGGTTATCCTTAAAGAGACTGACAAAAGTTGGGCGTACCGCATTCTCACCATTTCTGCTTCAGACGGAAGTAAGAATATCAACAACAAGTCATTCTATATCTTCCCAAGCATAATTTGGTTTAAAACAAACAACGACACAACTGTTACAAGCGATGACACGATCAAGCTATTTATACGAGACGATAATCCGTATGGTTTTACCGCTGACTCGCTAAAATTCTTCAATGTTTCGACAAATACGCCTATCGTTGCAGCTGCAGCTTCAGGCAACAAGCAATTCAGCGCAGTAATTTCAGCAAATTATTTTGAACCCGAACAGACGATAAGATCAACCGTTGTTTACAGCAACGGTCTAAAACAAAGTAAGAATTGGAAACTACGAGTGGAATTCAAGGCAACAAAGGAGGAAGAATAATGAAATTCAAATTTCTCCAATTATTAGCAGCATCAACAGCCGCAATATTTCTTTCTTGCTCCGATTCCGAAATTCAATCTTCGGATGTTCCAGAAATAACCCAATCCATTTTTATCGTTCCTGAAAATTATTACGGCGAACCCTACGCGTCACATTATTTGCCTTCTGACAAATTCTATGTCAATGTCAACGCCAAAATAAAGATTTGCGGCATCTACGCAATCAACGGCGAATATGTAACAACCGACAAGGCGACGCCCTATTACATCTCGCACAAATGGACTATAGACAATGACGAATCCACTTCATCCGCAGTCTATTACAGTTTTGACAAAGCTGGAATTCACGAAGTCACATTTGAGACCTTAGATCATTTGGGCGACACACTAAGCACACACGCTACGATTTACGTGAACACCCCCGCCAAGGTTGCGCTTCAATCTCCCGCAAACAATTACAATCAAGTTGACGGAGCAAACAAAAACGGTACAGAACTTTCGTGGAACGTCACAGGCATTGACCCTTGGGAAACCGCTTACTGCACTGTTTACGCAAGTTATGACTATGAGTCGGTCTGGGAATCTACTCTTGGAAATTTAGATTGTTCTGAATCCGCAAATTTGATTGGAGAGCTAGACGCCATCATCACAGAAAAAGGGGACACCATCGATCACCGAACCGAGCCTTCGACAATTTACTGGGGCGTTCAAGCTACGACAAAAAATGAAAGAGGACACGAAGAACACGCCTACAGTGAAGTGTTCAATTTTTCAACAAAGTTAAAGAATAACGGGGAAGCAATCCTTGAATTACCGATAGTCTGTCAATTCAGTCCATTTTCGGAAAAATCCAAATTGTCAGGCGTGATAGTTTCTTCATCAGGCGATACGCTTTCTAGTTTTATAAGCTACACAGGGAGCATACTTATCAAGAAAGCATTACAACCAGAATCCAACATTAAAGTTATAGTCTGCGACGAAGGCCGTACTGAATTCGGTTGTGATTCACTAGTAATTGATTTGGCTCCGAATACAAAAAACATCAAGGATACGTTGTTTTTACAAGACAAAATAAAACCAAACACAGTTCCAGTAAAAACAGATCTTTCTTCTTCAGATTCTATACAATTTTTCATTCTCGACAACGGTTCCGGAGTCAATGCATCGAAAATTCAAGTTATCCTAAACGCAGACACACTCAAGTCTACATTCAACAACAACATTGTGACATTTGCAAACAAGTGCGGTAAGGATTGCAACCTCTCCATAAGCACTGAAGATTACGCGCGAAACAAGACCCCAGATGTTTATTGGAAAATCAAGGTCAATGGATCCGCAACACAAATTTCAGGGCCATTTACCAAATCTGTGGAGGGAAACTAATGTCCTTTAGGAAAGCCTCCGCTGCCATAATAGTTTTGCTACTAACAATTTGCAACAACATTTTTGCACAACAAAAAATGCGCTATTTGCAAATTTCCACAAATCCATCCACAGTCGATTTATACACAAATACGATTGTCCCCGATTTTGCAGACAAGCCTGATTACGTATCCCCCGCCTTCATTCCTATTCCCGAAGGTAAGGATACACTTACGGTTTCTTTTTTCCATCCGGATTATGCGGATACAACGATAAATATTGCGCTTGCGCTAAACGACACTTCTTTTATCATCGTCGCTTTACGTCAAAGTTTTGACGACGAAGAAATATCCAACAAGCACGACATGCTAAAGCACAGGAACAGGCGCATTCTCGGTGGGTACTTCAAGTGGGCATCGATTGTGCCATTTACTATCAGTGGAGTTTCTGCAATAGCCTCGCTTTACAACATTAGCAAGGCAAAAGACCATAAAAAAGCAATGGAAAACACGCGCTTTTTAAATGAACGCTACAACGCCCACATGCGTAAATTTGTCGATCACCGCGAAAGCGCGAAGACCGCTAAAACGGTATCAGGAATATTTTTCGTCACAGGTTTAGCATTCCTCACCGCAGGATTCGTCCTTTCATTTTAGGTAAATTATGAAAAAGATTTTCTTACTGCTAGCATTCGCTTTAACCGCCGCCTTCGCCGACCCCGAAGGGATATTTGTCGACGTAGAATTACTTTCGGGGACACGCCAGCGTGCAAGGCTCATGGGCATAGACAATGACACCGTAAGCCTTGGCGGTTACATCCAGAACAAGTTCACCATCGTCAAAATTGCAAAAAAGCAATTCAAGCGAATTGTAGACGAGAAAGGCATCGACCTGTTGGCAAGCTCCTCTAGTGCAAAGCTCGCACCGATTTCAAGTGCGGCGGTATCATCGTCAAGCGCTAAAGTAGCACATATTTCAAGCTCGTCCATTGCAAACTCAGCCACATCGAGTTCTTTGGCCGCAAAGACAACCGAAAAACCAGCAACAAAGCCCGTCAAGACAGTACTTGTCGCCTACACCGCAGAAGGTATTGACCAATCCGTTGCCGACCAGTTTACAGGCCTTACCGCAAGACTCCTAATGGAATCTGGCGAAAATCCGCATGTCATCCGCAAAAGCGATATCAACAACTGTAATGACAACATTTGCATGCAGAACCAGCTGGCCGCCTATGGTTTCAGGTCTATATACTCAGGCGAAATCGTGCAAGACATCAAGACCGACAGCCTGACGCTAAATCTCACCCACGCCTTTTTCGAAGATTCACTCCCGATGCTGCACAGGTCCAGCGTAAAAGTTTCGCGCACCGCAGCATTTAGCGATGCCATTACGAACAACAAACTAAAGAACCAGTTACTCGACGCTCAAGGCAAGGATGTCATAAAAACAAAGAAAGGACGCTCTTACATTCACATAGAGACGGACCCTGACGGTGCAACGATTTCCCGCACCAACAAAGATGCCATTTGCAAATCACCATGCACTTTCGTCACAACCGATACAGCAAAATTTACGCTTCACGCCTATTGGAACGTCGACAGGCATCTGTGGGGAGCAAGCACCAGCGTCCTCCCGCTCCCAGGCGACACCGTCTACGTTTCGCTCAAGCTCAAGCGCGTTTCTCCCGAAATAAGAATCCTAACATTCCCTGAAGGCGCCAACGTTTACAAGGCAAGCGCACCGATTACCAAACGCTCCAAGGCAATCGCCAAGACTCCCGAAAAAATCCCGGTTTACAACATGGGCATGGACAGCCTACTCATCCGCAGGGCCGGTTATCGCGATACACTCATCAATTTCTTTGTCGCACCGGTTTCACAAATCGACTTAAGCATCAACCTAGAAAAGCTGACGGACTTTGACGAAATTGAAAAACAGAACAAATGGTTGCACGACAAAAAAATGCAAACGCTTGGCGAAGCTTTCATTGGAGGCGCCGCAGGAACAGTCCTCATAGGAGCACTGATGATGTATTTTGCGCATCTGGATTATAGCGATGCAGACGACATCAAAAAAGAACTCAAGATTCCAGGAGCCGTCAAAGGCGAAAACTATAAGAACAAAGTCAAAGAGAACAAGAAACTCGTAGATCAGGGCGACAACAAAGCTATTGCAGGCGGCATTTTACTCGGTACAGGCGCCGCCCTCCTCGGTGTCGGACTTTACTTCTATTTTTAATTTTCTAAATTTGTCCCAATGAAAAACACAGTTATCAAAACAACCATTGCTTTAGCACTCCTCTTTACCGCATTTTCACTCGCAGCCGATACAACATCTGTAGACACTGCAGCCGCAGTCGCAAACGCCGCCGACACCGCAAAATCGACAGGGATTTACAACCAGATTATCGACTGGTACAACGAAAACTTGAACTACGGAACGATTACGCTTTTGATGGCCATTGAAAGCTCGTTTATTCCATTCCCATCGGAACTCGTTGTGCCGCCCGCCGCTTACAAAGCACTCCAGCCAGGTTCCGGCCTCAATATCGCACTCATCGTATTCTTTGCAACGCTCGGCGCTTTGATTGGTGCTTACGTCAACTACTACCTCGCAAAGATTCTCGGACGCCCGATTATATACAAGTTTGCCGATAGCCGACTCGGTCACTTTTTGCTGCTCGACGTTGAAAAGGTCGAAAAAGCAGAAAACTATTTCCGCGAACACGGCGCCATCTCGACTTTCGTCGGTCGCCTCATCACCGTCATCCGCCAGCTGATTTCGATTCCGGCAGGCCTTGCAAAGATGAAACTCGCCCCATTCACCCTTTACACGTTCCTCGGCGCCGCCATCTGGAACTGCGTCCTTGCACTGCTCGGCTATTTTGCCCATGGCCAGAAGGACATCATCGAGAAGTACAACTCCGAACTCGCCATCGCGCTGCTCGGCTTCGGTGTACTCTTCATCGGTTACATGGTCTGGAACGCCATGAAGCCAAAGAAAAAGTGAGGGCAGTCATTAGTTGTTAGTCATTAGTTGTTAGTCGTTAGTAATCAGTTTTAAGTTTGGCGCTTTCAGCGCACTTATATAACTAATGACCAACGACCATTGACCAATGGCTAAAAATCACAATTCTTGACGCAGCGGTTGTCTTTAAATTCGGCTTCGAAAACGACTTTTCCAAAGGTGTAGCGGTGGTAAGTTCCATTGCGGATGCCGCGGACAAAATTCATGTCCTCTTCTATTTGGCCCAAGTCGTTAAACGATTTATAGACTCCGTGAATCTGCCCATTTTCGTAAGGAATCTGGCGACGAAGCTTACCCTTCTCGTCCCAAGTCTCCGAAACGCCATTCAGAATGCCGTGACGATACGTTTCGCGGCTTTTTCTGTGGCCATTTTCGAAATAGACGATGCTAAAGCCCTCTTCTTCGCCGTCCAGATAGCCAACTGTTTCGCGCAAATTTCCATTTTCGTCGTACGAACGTAAAACACCATCTAACTTGCCATCCCTATACGGAGCTTCAACAGCTAATTTCCCGTTCGGATGGTAAGAAAGTGCCACGCCCTCGCGCACATCTGTTCCCTTTTTGACCGTGTAAACTCGAGCCACACGCCCGTCATCATACATCGTCCGGACCGTATCAAGCGCAACTTCAGTGGACTTCGGCGCCGCAAAGGCAGATATTGCAGTGCCACTCATCACGATACACGCTAAAAATGTAAAAAAACGCTTCTCCATTGCTTTATAATGTAGCATAATCCATTCAGATTATGTATTTTGTGAGCGTCATGAACGTTACATTTTTAAATCCCCCCTTCCACCCGATGTTCAGTCGGGAATCTAGATCTCCGTGTGTTACGAAGTCCAGTACTCTTTACTGGCCGATGTTTTTGAGCTATGCAGCTGGTGTATGCGAAGCCGACGGTAATGAAATTCAACTCATTGACAGCCCCGCCATGGAACTCGACTTGCCCCAGACGCTCGAGGGCATCAAGAAATTCGGCCCGGAACTCGTTATTTGCAGCACGAGCACCCCAAGCATTTTGAATGACCTCAAGGTGGTCCACGCCATCAAGCAAGAAATGCCGAACGTGAAGGTGGCCATCATGGGTACGCACGCGACCGCAGAGCCGCTCGAATCCATGGAAATGGAACCGTCTTTGGACTACGTTGTAATTGGCGAAGCCGACTACACCTGTAGGAACCTCGTCCGCGCCCTCCGTGGCGATGGCGCTCCCGTCGGTCAGTTTGCAGGTCTTGCCTACCGCACCGCAGAAGGCAAGGTGGACTTCCAGCCCGAAGGCCCGAAGATCGAAAACCTGAACGAAATTCCGTGGGTTTCCAAGGTCTATCGCAAGCACCTCTACAGCTGCTACAAGAAGTATTTCTACGGCGCAAACCTGAACCCGCTTATCGTGATTCTCAGTGGCCGCGGATGCCCGAACCACTGCAGCTACTGCGTGATTCCGCAGACGCTCAACGGCCACAAGTTCCGCCGCCGCGACCCGAAGGACGTTGTCGATGAACTCCAGTACATCAAGGAAAACTTCGAAGATTTAGGCGAGGTTTTCTTTGAAGACGATACGTTTACGGCAAGCCACGAACACGTGCGCCAGATTTGCAACTTGATTCTCGAACGCAATCTCAAGATTACGTGGAGTTGCAACGCCCGCGCCGATGTGCCGCTGGACTTGCTCAAGCTCATGAAGAAGGCCGGTGGTCGCGAAATGTGCGTGGGCTTTGAAAGCGCCTCCCCCGAGGTTCTCGAAAAGATTCACAAGGGCGTGAAGAACACCGATAAGGCTATTGAATTTACGAAGAATGCCCGCAAGGCAGGACTCCTCGTTCACGGTTGCTTCATGGTCGGTAACCCGGGCGACACGCCGGAAACGCTCCGCATGACGCTCGACTACGCCAAGAAGCTGAACCCGAACACTGCCCAGTTCTACCCCATCATGGCATACCCTGGCACCGAAGCTTACAAGGAAGCTCTCGCCAGTGGCGCTTTGAAGTCGAAGGATTACAGCCAGTGGCTCGACAAAGACGGTTTCCACCGTACTACGATCCAGCGCGGCGAACTCACAAGCCAGGCCCTCGTGGACTTCTGCGACAAGGCCCGCCGTGAATTCTACTTGCGTCCGAGCTACATCATTCGTCAGGGCATCATGGCCATCAAGAACCCGCGTGAACGTTACCGCGTTCTCCGTGGATTCGGCACGCTCGTGAAGCACCTGTTTAGGAAGCATGGTGAACTCGCCCCGGTCGCAAGACAGGCTCCGACTAATAAGCAGTAGAGGGAACCCCGAGGTTTCCCTCTAGACTCCCTTCCTTGGAATCATACGTCATTCTGAGAGGCGAATAGCCTCGAAGAATCCAGTTAAATTTCAAAAGCGACTCGCAATAATGCGGGTCGTTTTTTTACACAAAACAGAGCGACACAACGCCCTCACTTTATTTCAGCCGATTGAACTTTTTCATTTCTTTGTCCAAAAAGGTATCGACGTACTTGGCGTAAATAAGCGTCGTATCCAAGTTGCGGTGGCCAAGAAGTTTGCTTGTCGCAGGTAACGGGATTCCTATTGTAATGCACGTTGTTGCAAATGTATGCCGCGCCAAGTGGCAATGGACATGCTTGTAATGCCCTAGCTTTTTAGCGGCCTTGCGGAGCGTGCGATTGAATGTCGAATTGTCCACCACATGGAACACACGCCCAGATGTTAGCGGGTTCGGGAGCAACAGCCGCGCCTGCACAGGAATCGGGATGTACACCGCCTCGCCCGTCTTGTGCATCTGCTTACGGATTTTCCAATCAAAAATTTCAGACGCATCAAGCGTACGCAAATCCCCGTAACGGAGCCCCGTAAAACAGCTGAACAGGAACACGCGCATCACGTCATCTTCTGCCCGCGTCAAAGCGACATGCGACTCCATGTAACTCAAATAAAGATGTTTCAGCTCACGCAACGTCAAAAATCCACGACGCGAATAGGCACGCCCCACCTTCACGTTTTCAAACGGGTCGCCATGAATCACTCCGTCCGCCTTCATCTTGTTGCAAAAAATACGGAACACCGAAAGCGCCTTGACCACAGTCGCTTCTTTATTGTGGAGCGTTTCCAAATAGCGCTTGTAATTCCGCACCGTCTCAGAAGTCACAGCATCGCATTCGAGCTCCGGTTCAAAAAGCGCAATTTTCTTCAAATTCCAGTAATACGTGCGTACCGTCAAAGGTGCGAGTTCATCAGCATCTTTCTTTAAATAGTCAAGCGCACAGTCCAAAAAACGCATAAAACCTCCAATTGTTTAAAATGGAGGCTGAATTTAATCACGTTTTTCAATTATTTCGACTTCTGTTTAAAACATCCCATATTTATAGACTATATTTATATTAGCGATTTATTACACATTTTTTTATGGAGGGAGCCATGAACGATATTATCCAGGCGGTAAACATCTGTATAGACTTGTTCAGCCTTTCCATATTGTTCCTCATTTTGGTTCTCCTCTGGGTCGGGCATTGGCGTAACGACAGGCTTCAGTACAACTTTACAGGCATGATAATCGCCTACCACGGCGTGATTATCACGTACGCCATCATCCACTTTTGCGACGGTGAACTTTCGGCCCCAGTTTATACCATTGTCGATTTAGTCAGCTTTGTTTCAAGCGCGCTGTGCATATACTATTTTTCTCAATACGTCATTGCATTCCTCGAAAACAAGAAATGCGAACTGCACAAAATCATACACTACATGATTTATGCGCTTTGCGTCCTTGACTTTTTACTGAACGTCGGCGTAGACTTCTCTACAGGCGACATTACCCGCGACTGGACTTCAAACGAGACAATCGTTTCTTGGCTTGCCACAGGCGTTTGGGGCATTCTCATGACGGGAATCATCATTTATTACCGCAAGCAGTTTGGACTACGGACTTTTATCTTCTTTATCATCTACTTTATTCTGCCCTTTATTGCAGGCTCGGCAGCTCCGTTTGTCGAAGGGATCCGCGTGGATATCGTCAGCGTGGTCTTCGTAATTGTCTGCCTTTTTGTCGGTGTTCAGGTCGGCGAAAACACATCGCATAAAATGTTCGAAAAGCTGAGTTTCAACGACGCCATGACGGGACTTTTCAACAGAAACTACCTTGTGATGCACCCCGACGATGTGAAGCGCAAGCTCCCATGCAGTTACGTGATGTTTGACCTAAACCACCTCAAGGAAATTAACGACAACTACGGACACAGCAAGGGTGATGAATACATACGAAACTTTGCCGAGATTCTAAAGAAGATTCTCCCCGAAAACGCCGAAGCCATCCGCACCGGAGGGGATGAATTTTTGGTGATTATTCCCAAATTCAACCGCGCAAAATGTGAAGCGTTTTTAAGCCGTTTCATTGAGGAATCCAAACAAACTCAAGTTCAGGGAATTACGGAAAGCGCCGCCTACGGCTTTGCGGTCCGCACGACAGGCTTGCAATCCGAAGAAGAGGTCATCGCAGCCGCCGACAGGCAGATGTACCTGCAAAAGAAGGCGTCACGGGAAGGAAGATAGTAGGTAGTTAGAAGTAGACAGCAGGCGGTAGGAAGGATTTGCTATAGGAATGCGCGCAGAAAGCGGCGATGCGCCAAACATACAAAAAGACCTGGAACTAAGTCCAGGTCTTTTTTTCAAGTTTATAGGAAGGCACGTGAGCAATTCAGGTTTTATCTAAATCAGCCTTAATTGCCAAAACATCAGCTTCAGAAAGCTCTGTGAACTCCGTAATTTCTTCGATGGGCTTGTTTTTCAACAGCATTTTCTTCGCAATTTCGCGATTTCTTTGATTGCGACCCTGTTCAAGACCTTGTTCAAGACCTTGCTGCAAGCCGCTATCAATAGCCGCTTTATGGATTGCGTATTCATCCCACTTGGCTTTCTGAGCTTCATCGATCATTTTCTGTTCCTCTTTCGATAATTTAGCCAATTTCGCTGTCGAAAACAAGAGCTCGAACACCGTATTCGCGTACTGCTTGGGCATCTGCGTCATATTTTTCATGTTCTTAAGAGCATAAAGCGCCTTGTCGAGCGTCGTTTCAAGTTCGTCCAAAGGCTTGTTGAACTTCGGAAGCTCCACAAACGCAAAATTGAGCGTATCACTAATGCAAGACCCATTGATTTCGCGAAGCTTTGCCCGACGAATGTAGCGGTCATCGGCAAACACATTAAATTCCATGAACACAACTGTAACAACAGGGTTCAATTCGTAATTGTACTTTTTGCCGCGTTGTCCCTGAGCAACGACCGTCTGCGAAGCGTAATAAATCGAACGATTGACAATGTTTTTCTGAAAAAGGATCTGCACTTCGATGATGAATCTCCGCTGAGCCGAATCGATGCAGTGCAAGTCGAAGATGGAAGTCCGATTTTCATTCGAACCGTCGCTGTATTCCTTGTTACGAGACTGCACATCCACAATCGGCGATGCAATTTCTCCTTCAAGTACAGAGTTCAAAAGCGCAATCAAACATACTTTGTTCTGCGAGTCAGGATTGAAAGCCTTCTTGAAAGTTCTGTCGAGAAGAAGGTCCGCGAATACACCCGCGCCCTTGAATTCTTCGAAAGTTTTGGCCTCGCTAATCATTTCACCATGGCCATTTTTTGTTTCGGTCTCAATATTATTTCCCATATTTTTCCAGTGTTAAGACACCCGATAATGTCGGGTTCATAGACAAAAAACCGATCCCCGTCCTTTATATTAACACGTTTTAGAAACCCATTTGGCCTAAAAATTCTCAAAAATTTTTTAAATTTTACAATAGATAAAATTCATCGCGAAATGCCGCACTTTTTCACGAGCTTTTCTTTAAACTGTTTATCTTCCATAGCATCTAGCAAATCAAGGATATCTTCTTTTTCAGCGTATTTACCGTTCCATCCGATTTCACAGGATTCATCGATGTGGAAAGAGCCCTTGTATTCATCATTCATAAAGCAATCGGCAAGAAACAGATATTTTCCGCTCTTTTCAAAGAAGTCCTGATTTGCAGATACAGCAGGCAACAGTTCGATATCTTTTGTCAGAGATTGAACATCTTTTATCTGCGTATTGCGCATTCTAGACATTTTTGCACCTTCTAAAGAATTATTTTCAGGCACATAAATATTGCACATATAATCTTTATTATAACTATGGATTTTTACAGAACGAATGATGTTTTCACAAATAGACGAATCAACCTGATCGGGATAATAAATAAACTCAATTATTTCAGGAGGTTGCCAACTTTTTCGCTTTAACGGAGTTCGATCAGACCAAATATAAACTTGTCGCTTTTTAGTTTTTACTCCATCGATAGTTACAACCGTATCAAGCCTTCCCGCCTCGCTAAACTCATTAGGATTTTTTGGAGGCAAAAACGAAATCGGATATGCACCATGATAGTACGTCATTTGAATGAAAGTCATAAGCTTACGCCCTGCAGTGTCTTTAATCTCGTAAAAACTCAACTCAAAATGATGAGTTTTTTTCACAGAATACCCCTTAGGCAAAGCAATATGAAATTCTGGCAGAACAAAAAAATCTTTTGTATAAACAGATCCCGACTCCTTTAAACTAGAAACTGATTCCTCGTTCGATTTAGAACAAGAAACGCAAAACAAGGTCAAAAGGATTGCAACAGAAACGCTTATTAACTTCGAGGACAATTTCATCGCAGTATAAACTACATAAATTCACGTGCTGATGGCAAAAAATTTAGCCTATGGAGTTTATCCATAGGCTGTTTTTAAAAGGTGATGCCCGATCAGGTCGGGCATGACAATTCAACTGTTTAAATTTTTAGGAGAAGCGAGCAGAACAAGGCCGCAGGACCGAAGCTGTACAAATCGTACAGCGAGAGTCCGAGAAAATCAATGAGGCGAGCGCAGCGCAAGCGTATTTATACGCATGCATTGCCGAGCCGATTGGATTTCTGCAACGCCGTAATGCGAAGCTTATCGTAAAAATTACTTTGCGACCTTGGCGAAAGCCGCGCCAAGCTTAGCAAGAGCTTCGTCGCATTCAGCAGCAGAGACGTTCAGCGGCGGGAGCAAACGGAGCACGTTGCCCTTAGCGCTCAAAACCATCATACCTTCGTCGCGGGCGGCAGCAATTACGTTACCGACCGGGAGCGATTCGTCAAGAGCGAGACCGAGAATAAGGCCTTCACCACGCACGCCCTTCACTGCCGGGAACTTTGCGGCGATAGCTTCGAGGCCAGCCTTGAGCTGAGCGGAGCGGGCTTCGACATTGGCGAGGAATTCCGGCTTTGCAATCTGGTTCACGACAGCGAGACCGACAGCGCAAGCAACCGGGTTGCCACCAAACGTCGTGCCATGATCGCCCGCCTTGAGCTGGTCAGCGACCTTCTGGCGGAGGAGCACTGCACCAAGCGGGAGACCGCCGCCAAGAGCCTTCGCAAGCGACACGAGGTCAGCGTCAATGCCATGCTTCTGGAGGCCAAGGAATGTTCCGAGACGGCCCATGCCTGCCTGGACTTCGTCGACAATCACGAGGCAGCCGAATTCTTTCTTCAAGCTGTTGATTGCAGCGACCATTTCATCGGAAACGGTCATCACGCCACCTTCAGCAGCGAGAGATTCAAGCATAATGGCGCAAGTGTCGTTGTTGACTTCGGCCTTGAGGGCAGCCACATCGTTCCAAGGAACGTGAACAAAGTCACCCGGCATAGAGCCAAAGCCTTCGCGGATGGCCGGCTGACCCGTTGCAGAAAGGGCAGCAAATGTACGACCGTGGAAGCTGTTGATGAACGTTACGATCTTCTGGCGGTTCTTTTCACCCTTGCGATCGAAATACTTACGAGCAAACTTGATGCAGCCTTCGTTAGCTTCGGTACCGGAGTTGCAGAAGAATGCCTTGTCGAAACCCGTTGCAGCGAGGAGAGCCTTAGCGAGGTTCACCTGCGGGTAGTTCGGATAAAGGTTCGAAATGTGGAAGAAGCTGTCCATCTGTTCTTCGACAGCCTTCTTGATAGCAGCATTCTGGTGACCGAGAGCGTTCACGGCAATGCCAGCGACAAAGTCAAGATACTTCTTGCCGTTCTTGTCGAACAAGTAAGAACCTTCGCCACGGACAAATTCAATATTGGCCTTGCCATAAAGCGGGGCGATAAACTGCTTGTCTTCTTCAAAAACGGAATTAGCCAAGGATTGTGCCATAGTTCAGTTCTCCATTAATTTGTTTTACAAAGTGGTCGGCATCCTTCCAGCCGACAATGTGAATGCTCTTGAGGCCGCGTTCAATACTCTTGAAGCTTTCGCGGACCTTCGGGATCATGCCGCCGTTGATGACGCCAGAAGCAATGAGGGCTTCGCTTGCATCTTCCGTGAGTTCAGGAATGACGGTCTTGGAGTCGTCCATCACGCCCGGAACATCGCTCACCAGCACGAACTGGTCAGCGTGGAGTGCCACAGCCAGTTCGCTTGCGGCAGTATCAGCATTCACGTTCCAGCTCACAGCCTTGCCGTTTTCGTCCGGACCGATAGAAATCGGGCTTACGACCGGAACAAAGCCTGCAGACCAAAGTGTTTCCACAATCTGCGGATTGACCTTCTTGACTTCGCCCACGAGGCCAAGATCCACCTTGCCCTGCTTCTTGACCACTTCAAACAACTTGCCATCGACGCCACTGAGGCCGACAGCGTTGCAATTGTTTTCGAGGAGCATTCGCACGAGCTTCTTGTTGACGTGTCCCGAGAGCGTCATTTCGACCATCTTCATGATAGAAGGCGTCGTGACTCGGAGACCGTCGATAAAGGTGGGTTGTTCTCGGAGCAAGGAGATGTTTTCGTTGATGTCCTTGCCACCGCCGTGCACCACGGCCACTTGGCAGCCCATAGCCGGAAGCTTGCTGACTGCCGCCACAAAATCGGCCAACTTGGCTTCGTCGATTGCCAAGCTGCCACCAATTTTTACAACCACTTTTTTCATCGCTTACGATGTCCTCTTAATTCTCAGGCGAAAAGCGAGCACCATTGCCCGGATTAACCCGAAAAATTTACCGCAAATTTAGAAAAAGGAATTATCGGCTAACCGCCAGAGACTCATTTTTTAAATGAAAAAAAGCACGTCATGCGGGCGGGGCCCCAGCTCGGAGTTGCGAAGGCCGCACGGGCCCCTCCCTGCACCCTCCCCATCCTTGGCCGACGCTCTATTATCCCGACGAAAAGAAGTAATAGAAGGCAAACAAACTTTCGCATTTGGGTAAAAAATGCAAACATATTCCCTTTTCTTTCACTTTTTCACTCTTCAAGCGTAATTTTTTTATATTTTTGGGGAAAACCTAACCAATATAAGAGGTATTTTATGGCAATTACGAAAGTTTGGCTCGATGAATCTAGCGACGAATGCGTCTCCTGCGGCGCTTGCGAAGCAACTTGCGATGCAGTCTTCTCCGTTCCGGAAAAGATGGTCGTTAAGGAAGGCGTTGATTACAGCGCATACGAAAACGAAATCAAGGACGCAGCTGACAGCTGCCCGGCCGGCGTGATCAAGTTCTCGTAATTCGAGCATTTAGGCAAAGTTATCGCGGAACCCCGCGATGGTACGAAGCTTTGCTTATCTTGTAAGATTGAACACAAAAACAGCACTCGATTCTATCGAGTGCTGTTTTTGTTTGTTTTCGCATTTGTCACCCCGGATTCATTCCGGGGTCACCTTTTCCGTTAAAAAGGCGATGCCGGAACGGAGTCCGGCATGACAGTGTAAAGCGCGACTCTCGGCTAGAAGCCCTTTTTCATGGACTTAAGAAGAGCATTCAGCTTGGCGGGCTGAGCGGCGTTTGCCTTCTTCGGAGCAAAGCCCGGGCGTTCCTTACCGGCAATCTTGTTCTTGAGGTCGGCAATCGTTGCATGACCCTGGATGCCACCCTGCGGGCGAGCACCACCGTCGCGATGACCGAAGTTACCACGCGGGCCTCCCACGCGCTGACCACGAGGACCGTTTGCGCCAGCACCGGCAACACCGTCCGTCTGTTCCTGCTTCATGGAAAGGCTGATGCGCTTCTGGTTTGCATCGACTGCAACCACGCGAACCTTCACCACGTCACCGACCGTAAGCACGTCCTTAGCGTCCGTCACATACTTGTCGCTGATTTCAGAAATGTGAACGAGACCGTCCTGATGCACGCCGATGTCCACGAAAGCACCGAAGTTAGCAACGTTGGTCACGACACCTTCCATCCAGCTACCCGTCACGAGGTCGTTGATGGTCTTGATGCGGTCATCGAACTTAGCATAACGGAATTCCTTACGCGGGTCGCGGCTCGGCTTCTGGAGTTCCTTGAGGATATCTTCCAAAGTAGCACGACCGACTTCGTCGGAGAGGAATTCGTCGAGCTTGATGCCCTTCACAGCGTCTGCATTGCCGACAATTTCCTTGACCGGAACGCCGACCTTTTCAGCCATCTTTTCGACAAGAGCGTAGTTTTCAGGATGCACGGCGGAATCGTCGAGCGGATTTTCAGCACCCGGGATACGCATAAAGCCAGCAGCTTGTTCGAACGCCTTCGGGCCAAAGCCCTTCACCTTCTTCAAGTCTTCGCGACTTGCATAAGCGCCGTTTTCTTCACGGTACTTCACAATCGCTTCAGAGAGCGTGTTGCTGAGGCCTGCCACGTGAGAGAGGAGCGGAGCAGAAGCGCTGTTCACGTCAACACCGACCATGTTCACGCAGCTTTCTACGACTTCGTCCAAACGCTTCTTGAGTTCGCGCTGGTTCACGTCGTGCTGGTACTGGCCCACGCCAATGGACTGCGGATCGACCTTGACAAGTTCAGCGAGTGGGTCCTGCAAGCGGCGGCCAATAGAAATAGCGCCACGGGTCGTCACGTCTTCCTTCGGGAATTCGGCGATAGCGATCATGCTTGCGCTATAGACAGAAGCACCCGCTTCAGAAACGATAACGCGCGGCGGAACCTTGCCCTTGAACTTGAGAGCCATTTCACCACAGAAAGCGTCCGTTTCGCGGCTTGCCGTACCATTACCAATAGCGATGAGGTCAATCTGATACTTGTCGATGAGGCTCATCAGATAAACTGCGGCTCCGGCCTTGTCGTTCCACGGTTCATGCGGCTTGATGATGCCGTGATCCATGAACTTGCCGTTTTTGTCGAGCACAGCGACCTTGCAACCCGTACGGAAACCCGGGTCGAGGGCGAGCACAGCCTTGTGGCCTGCCGGAGCGGCGAGCAAAACGTCCTGGAGGTTCTTGGAGAACACCTTGAAAGCTTCTTCTTCGGCGGCGTCCTTGAGGAGGAGGCGCACTTCGCTTTCCATGCTCGGCTGGAGCAAGCGTTCCCAAGCGTCCTTGCACATATCTTCGAGATACGGCTTCCAGACAGAGTCGTGCTTGATGACCTGATTCTGGAGGTAACCGATCATTTCTTCGTTCGGGACTTCGATGGAGAGGCGAAGCACCTTTTCCTTTTCGCCACGGCGGAGAGCGAGCATACGGTGGCTCGGGATCTTGGAGACCGGTTCGCTAAAGTCGTAGTAGTCCTTGAACTTGGTTTCTTGCTTTTCGAAATCCTTCTTGACCTTGGAAACCATAACACCAGTCTTTTCGACCTTGTTGCGGAGGTACTGACGGTATTCGGCGTTGTCTGCAACTTCTTCGGCCAAGATGTCTGCAGCACCCTTGAGGGCGGCACGCGGGTCGGCAAGGCCTTTTTCTTCGGACAAATAAATGCGTGCAATTTCTTCTGCCGTGTTTCCGGTATTTTCCTGAGCCCACATCAGGCGGGCAAGCGGTTCCAGACCAAGTTCCTTTGCAATCGTTGCGCGAGTACGCTTCTTCGGCTTGAACGGAGCGTAAATATCTTCGAGAAGAGTCTTGTCCTTGCAAGCTTCAATCTGTGCCTTGAGTTCCGGCGTGAGCTTGCCCTGTTCCTCGATGCTCTTGAGGATCGTTTCCTTGCGGTCCACAAGTTCCTGGAGGTAGTCGCGACGGTGGCTGATGTCGCGGAGTTCAATTTCGTTCAAAGTACCCGTCTGGTCCTTGCGGTAACGGGCGATAAAGGGGATCGTGCCCCCCTGGTCCATAAGTTCGAGCGCCTTAGATACGCGCCACACTTCAAGATTCAGCTCTTCAGCAATAATCGCAGAAAAATCCATTTGAGATTCCTACTTGTAGATTCCGTTTCCGGATTTGGGGTCCACCGAACCGTACACCCTTGTTTGGATAGCACAGCCCGCACGGCCCTCGTGATACACGCCCGGCAACAACCGCTGCCAGACACCCCGTTCGGGGGTCTACCGAATATAGCAAAAGAAAGTGTCAAATTTTCGACAGTTGAGGGTTAGGCTCAAAAAAGATGTCTGGACAGGGAGGAACGGGAAGAAAGACTAGCGCCAGGAGATACAGTTGAGACGGTTATCATTTCTACATATTCTAAACCTGATTCCGCAAAGCACCAACGTCCTCCACGGAAAGGCCAGAACACGCTGCAATTTCTTCATCAGACAATTTGCCATTTGCTTAAACTATCGGACAACTCCTCAATAAAAAAAAGGAACTTTCAAAAGCTCTACAACCGTAAAAATGTACGAGTCTACAAACTGTTCACCTGTTTCCAAATCAATAGTCGATGCACGGTGAATAATGCGGTCGTCATTTTCAAAAATGCGGTACTGAGCAAGAGCAATGCCCCCGATACAAGACCGAGACTGGCTCCAGTCGGCTTCACATCGTAATTCCATTTTACGCCATGCTCCGTCTGATTTGCAACCATTTCATTATGGAAAATCTGTTTATATCAAATCAACAGAATCACAGTGGGACAACATAGAAAAAAGAAATATATTTACGCTATGGCATTACAAGATTACAACAAATTCCTCGAAGACAGTCTCGCTATTGACACCCGCTATCCAACGCTAGAAGAATTTCTTTTGGCTCTTGCAAATTGTATTCCTGAAAAGCCTTCCGAGGACGAAAAAAAACATATCATAGACAGCCAATTAGGCCGAAGAGTTATTTCAAAGAAAGACATCGTTGATTACCTGGCTTCTATGGGATTACGTTATGATTTAGTGATGCCATTATACATCTATATTATCAGACATCCTAGATTGAACATAATGAGCAGAAATAGTTATCTGCATCTTATAATGTTCACATTATTTATAAACCGATATAATCTTAACGAGTATGCCGACATAAACAAGCATCCTTTAGAAGGATATTCCAGAATAACGGGTTTTACAGATTTTCTAAAAGAAACTGTTGTAAAAAAAGACGGTCACTATGATATCAAAATGCCCGAAGGAGATAATTCAGAATACCTAGACAATTTATACAACTGGCTAAATGGGAGCATTCCAACAATTGGGACTCTTGAACGTTTTTTACAACATGTAGCTTCTGTCGAAAATTCTCCCATAACCATGAACCGCAATAAAATTCTTGTCTTGTGGTTTTTCCAGTTCATGTCAAAAAATTATCCCCACGACGAAAAGCATTTCGCATCAAAAGAATATCAAGATCAAAGGGAAAAAAATGATGATGAATTAGAGGAAATAGACAATCTTGTTGTTGGCCCTAAAATGCCCTATTCACTTGCAGATAATACCGAGCGAATAGAAAAAGCCAAGGAAAAATATTCCATCGATGAATATCCGTTTATTGCTCAAATGCAAATCAAGCACCTTATTTACCAACATCGATATAAAGAAGCCATGACAATAGTCCAAAATATTGTCCCGCTATTTTTCTATTTGAGTTCCAATGAAAATTGGGGTTGGTTTTCTCTTATTCTAAGTTTTGTTATTTTCAACTATACAGAAACAAAGGATAAGAAAGAAAAAATATCCTTAAAGAGTCTATTCAAAAGAATTTATAATCTTGGATGCATTTTTGAAATTGACGACAACCTTCTAGAACTGGAAAAAAAAGAAAACGAAGATATAATCGTTAATAAATACTGCCGTAGATTTAAAGAATGGAGAGATTGTCAGTATCATTATACACAACAAACAAAAAAAACACTCCCCTTTCCTAAGCCTGATTATAAAAAGGTGAATCAACACAGAGTTACATTCGGCGACGTGGTCAACTGCCCTCAATTGATTTTTTACACGCAAATTAACGAACCCAATATCGTATGCACACTATTGAAAAAAGGTGCTAAAATTAATGCATCGACACCAAGCAACGAATCTGCCTTATTTTGGAACCTAATCAATCTTGATTTAACAACACACCTTAATTTTGGCAGAACAACGATGTGTCCGCCAGAATCAAAATTATTAATCAATAATAAAGAATTAAGTGATTATGTGTATGCTAGAAAAGAGGCTTATTTCAAAGTTATAAAAGGAAAAGATTTAGACAAAGACTTAGAAAACGGATACAACGTTTTCGTCGAATGCGCAGAAGAACAACACAAAGATGCCTATAAAATTTTTGAAGCGCTCCTACCGCATTATCAAGACCCTAAAGGGAATTGGCCCTTATCAACTTTTCAAAAGAAAACTTTATATGGTCGAACCATTATAAATGTAGCCGTTTGCACTGGGGATATAGACATCATATCTTCTGTAATTGACTTATACAAAAAATACTGTGGAGAAAACAACACTGATAAGTGGATGAATGAAATCGCAGAATTTCAACCTAGAACACCCGTTTTTTGGGTATCCCGATTATACCATTATCTCGAAGATCAAACGATTTCCTTAAAAAAATTACTATCAAATAATCCAACAACTAATTTTGTAGAATGGTCAAGATGTAATCCGCAATTGATTGCAAAAAGCTGGAACGCTGCATCGCCTTATAACATCAAAAATTTCAGTGAAAATTACGAGCTCGTTCAAAACGACTTAGCCAATCCAATCATGTCAATAATACAAAATTTACAGCTATATTGGGAACATCGTTACATCAAGGAAAAATTACCCGAAAATAAACTACTAGCTATTCTACAACTTCTTTTAGATAATCACGCAGACCCATTAGTAATGATCGACGGAACAACTATCAATTTTTCGAAAGAGTTTAACGCACTACACCATGCCATATACAATGGATGGCTTGGAGGGGTAAAAATGATGGTTGAACACATAAAAAATAAAGCGAAATTTGACGAGGAACCATACTTGAAATTTGCAGTACAACAGGATCCTAAAAAATGTAGGCAAATAGTGGAATATCTGTCATCCCTTTAACAATCACAAATTCTAACCATTAAAAAGGAAAAATGGCGAAATTCGAAAGAATTCGCCATTTTTTTGCATTCAAAAAAAATCGTGAACTTTCTACACGTGCAATCCGGATTCGATTTAACAATATTCGGTAGGGAAACGCGGAAACACCCGCTTCTTTCACACAACCTATCGAGGTCTTTATGTCCCACATTTCCACCGACAAGCGCATTAACGATTTCTGCAACGCCCTCATTCGAAGCAAGCGTTGGGAATTCATCCAAGGCAAAACACACCCTTCGCTCAGGCACATCACAAAGGGTGGTTTCAAGACACTTATCGTGTCAAGTACGCCTAGCAACAACTACGCCTACGAAATGATGCGTCGCGAATACAACCATTACATTCGCGAGTTTCTCATTCAAACAGGTGTAATCCAAGCGACAGCCTAACCTACGCTTAGTAGCCGCGCATCTTGCACAATTTCAACAAATCATCATTTTAAAAAGGAAAAACCTATGAATTTCAAGACCATCGTCATTAATTGGCACATTACCGAGACCTGCAACTATCACTGCAAATTTTGCTTTGCTAAGTGGAACAAGCCTACAGAAATCTGGAGCAATCCGGAAAATGTACGGAATGTTCTTGCCAACATTAGCCAGCACTTTCGCAGCCAAGGCTATTTTCACATCCGTTTGAACATTGTCGGTGGTGAGCCGATTTTATTCCCCGAACGATTGTGGAACGTGGTAGAAACGGCATATTCTCATGAGATGGAAATTTCCATTATCACCAATGGCAGCCACCTCGAAAATATTCGACCTTTTGCACATCTGATTTCGCAAGTCGGGATTTCCATCGATTCGCTTGATCATGAGACCAATCTGAATATCGGTCGAGAATGTGGCGGCAAGACTATTCCGTTAGAGACTCTCCGTCAGAAAATTGAAGACATCCGCAAGGTTAATCCCGATATCAAAATTAAGTTGAATACGGTTGTAAGCATGCACAACTACAACGAAGTCCTCGTAGAGCGTTTTGCCGAACTCCATATCGACAAGTGGAAAATTCTGCGCCAAAGGCCATTCAACGGAAACCACGGCGTTAGCGATTACCAATTCTACGCCTTTCTCAGAAACAACTTCAATGAAAAATTCATGCAAACGAACGTACCGGAACATCGCGAGGATATGCTAACAGCATTCATTGGTTGCGAAGATATCGAGAAACCCAGTGAGCCGCAACAAGTGATTTTCATCGAAGACAACGATGCAATGACCGAAAGTTACTTGATGATTTCGCCAGATGGTCGCCTTTTCCAAAACGGGAATATAGAATACGCTTACAGCCGCCCATTGACAGAAGTCCCATTCGCAGAAGCTTTATCCGATATTAAATTCGACAACGAAAAATTCGAAAGTCGTTACGGGACTTGGCTAACACAAGATGCGGTAAACAAGATGGAGAGATTCTTCCATGTCGTCGAGGACGATTATGGCGATTTCGAATGTTTTGCAGAGCTCAGCGACGACTAAATTTTATTTCCAGCCAAAACTCCACATATTTCCGAGTTTTGGCTTTTTAATCCCACACCAAAAAAACACTTACAACACGTTTCCATTTAAACGCATACAAAACCATCCACCCCTCCGTTCCTTTAGTTACTTTTGGGGCATAACAGGAGCGTATATGATGTTTGGTTTTCGTACCCTTTTCGCATTGGGTCTGTTTGGCGTTTTCGCCACGGGCGCTTTTGCTCAAGATTTTTGCAACACAGCAACCCACAGCGGCGAAAGCACGGTCGTCACCTCCAACGACATTAACGATATCGGTAACTACAGTTACGAACTCTGGGCCGACATCGGCAACAACTCCGCCACATTCTATACCGACGGTTCGTTCTCTTGCGAATTCAACAACGTGAACGATTACCTCTGCCGCGAAGGCATCCGCTACGGCATGAACAGCGGACTCAAGTACACTGACCTCGGACACCTTTACGCCGACTTCAAACTGACCGACCCGTCTTTCAAAAGCTATTCCAACGTGACTTACTCGTACATCGGTGTTTACGGCTGGTCGCAGGACCCGCTCATCGAATGGTACATCGTCGACACCTGGAGCCCGTATCGCCCGAACTGGATTGGCAAATCTACTGCAAACTGTGACGAATGCGGCTTGCGCGGCACCATCACCGTTGACGGCGCCACCTACGAAGTCTACGTCGACAAAGTCCAACGCGGTTCCATCGAAGGCGACAACACGCCCTTCACGCAGTACTTCAGCGTGCGTAAGAGCAAGCGTTCTTGCGGAACAATCGACATTACCGCCCACTTTGACGGATGGAAGAGCTTAGGACTTGAACTCGGCAACTCCATGTACGAAGCGAAGGTGCTCGGCGAAGCAGGCCAATACCCCGAAAACGGAAACGCCTCCGGCACACTCGACTTCGCCTACGCCAAGGTCTACACAAGCGACACCAAAACCACATCACTTTCAAAGTTTGCACCGAAAACAAAGCCCATCAGCAACGTACAGGTATTCGACCTGCAGGGCAAAAAACTCGGGAATGTGAACGCCAATGGCGATATTAAGAGCGCCATCAAGAACAAGTTCCACAACACGGGCGTTTATATGGTAAAGCTCGGCTCCGCAATGAAGAGCATCTCCGTGAAATAAGTTCTTTTTCATAACAAACCACACTCTAATCATCAAGCTTGCGATTTCCCCAATCGCAGGCTTTCTTATATTTAAAACAATGGAAGAAGAAAACGTATCTATAGCAAAACAATTCAAGACCGGATTTGCCGCATACATCAAGGCCATCCGTCTTATACGCGCAAACAAGCTCACAAGATATTTGCTCATTCCCGCCATTTTGAACATCATTGTCGTGGTCGCGTTCATTTTCTCGGGCGTTGGCATTGGCGACTGGATTAACGGCATCATTGAGCGCAGCACCGAAAACATGAACGGATGGATTCACGCCGGCATGGTCGCCATCAAGATCATTCTCCCGATCGTATTCTTTGCGCTGTTCGTTTTCATTGGCGGAACGATTGTCAATATTTTGATGTCGCCCATTTACACGTTCCTCTCCGAAAAGACCGAAACCATCCTCACCGGGAAAGAATTCCCGTTTGACATGAAACAAACTTTCCGCGACGTTTGGCGAGCCCTCCGCATTGCCATCCGCAACACAGCCAAGCAGCTCATCTTGACCGCACTTTGTCTTTTGCTGAACTTTATCCCAGTTGCAGGGAGCATCGCTTCACTTGTCCTAATTTTCATCATCAATGCGTATTACTTTGGCGTTGGATTCATGGACTATACTTACGAGCGCTGGCGCATGTCGCCTAAAGACAGCCGCAACGAAACACATAAACTAAAATTCGTCGCATTTGCAAACGGGGCGGTTTATTCGTTACCGCTATACCTCATCTGTGGCTCGTTCATCGCCGCATTTATCGGAGGCGTTTCGACGGTAGCAGCAACGATTTCGCAATTAGAATTCAAAGAAAAATAGACTATATTAAAGAAAAACAAGGAGAAAATATGGAAGCATTAGATACAGCAAAAATCAAACAAATTGCATGGGATAAACTCGATGGCAAATGGAGCCAGGCAGCTGTAGCCGTCCTCGTGTTTATACTCATTTCTATAGTAATCGACATCCCTTCGGCATTCTTCGAAAAAGACTCCACCGGCAGAAGCGTCTGGAATATTATAGAAACACCTTTCGCCCTAGGCCTTGACATTGGCCTTTACGCTTATTTCCTGAACTTTACGCGCAACAAAGAAACTCCTCTCAAGCGATTGGTCGTTGGTTTTACTAGCGGATGGGGCTTTTATTTCAATCTCATATGTACCCAGATTTTGGCATTATTGCTCATCTGTCTATGGGGTTTACTTTTGATTGTCCCCGGCATCATGAAGGCTTTTTCTTATTCCCTGATTTACTTCATCATTTTAGACCATCCTGAATATTCGCATTTTGAAGTCCTGCGCAAAAGCAGCGACATGATGTACGGCCACCGCATGGAACTGTTCGTCCTCTGCTTGCGATTCATTCCCTGGATTCTCTTGGGAATTGTAACTTGCGGCATCGGGTTCCTGTGGGTTTGCCCTTACATGACAACCGCTTTCTGCGAATTCTATCAGCAGCTGAAAGCCAAGAACGAAGACGTTCCTGAAGTTGCAACGCTCGCATAACAGAAAACAAGTTTTGTTTTCTATTTTTGTGACATGCTCAAGAACTACATCTTCGATTTAGGCGGTGTCCTTCTGGATATCCGCATGAAAAACGCTTACGAACGATTTGTCGCACTCGGTTTGCCACCCGCTGAACTTGAGCCGGACGGTTCTGCTTACAAGCTAATGGAAGATTACCAGCTCGGGTTCATCACGAGCGCTGAGTTCTGCCAGCAAGTCGCGGAGAAATGCCGCAATGTAGGCAAGTGCGCCGCAAATGTTTTCGCAAGATGCGCCGCGGGCCCGACAACACCACACGATATCGAAGACGCCTGGAATTCCATTTGCTTGAGCGTTGCCGACCGCAAATTACAAGCACTCCGCAAACTGCGCAAAATGGAAGGTGTTGCAAGCGTTTCGCTTTTGAGCAATACAAACGAACTGCATTGGGAATGCTGTTGCCAAAACTGGTTCAATGCGAACGGCAACAAACTCAAAGACTTCTTCGACAAGATTTTTTTGAGCCAGGAGCTCCATTTGCAAAAGCCAGACCCTGAGATTTTCAAGACAGCCATTCGCGAGCTCGGAGCCTTCCCCGCCGAAACAATATTCCTTGACGATAGTCCCGTCAACACGGCCGCCGCAGCCACCTGCGGATTACAGACGCTTACCGTAACGGCAGACGTAGACTGGGTGGAAGAATTAGGGATCCGGCCTTAATAAATTGTCCCCTATTGTCCCTTTCGCATAATCTAAATCTGTTACCGACAGTCCCCACGCCCCTGCCTCCAGAGCAAGCGCCGCCAGACTGAAATCGGCATTTTTTCAAGCACAGCGAACTTGTCTACTGGAGGCTTTTTGGGCAAACACCTTGAATATATCATAATATTTTTTTATTTTTACATTACATAGCGGGGTAACCTGCGACCGGATTTATCGAGCTTTAGCAACTGCTCTCTTGACTGGAATCGGCAAAATTCAAACACAGAGAACCGTTGTGAGCTGCTCACGTCCCTTTTGGGGCGTGGGTTGTTGTTGTTTGTTTATGTGTAATGGCTTTGCCGAGCCTCAGTCAATAAGCAAGCAATGGGCAACTCCACGCCTTTTTTTTGCTCCTTGAATTCAGCGATGTCGCCTCGCCACCAAGGAGTTAAAATGAGAAAAGCATTCTTTTTTGCAGCAATCGTAGCAGCAACATCTATATTCAACGCTTGTGCCTTGACCGAACCGCGTGCAGGCTGGGTCAAGCCCGGAGTATCCCAGTACGATGCTGAAAATGCCTACGCCCAGTGCGAATATGACGTTTCCATGCAAAAACTTGAAACGCCAGCCGAAAAAGAAAAGACAGTCAAAAACTGCATGATTCGCCAGGGATTCCGTTACGGCTACTACGAATAAAATTCACATCAAAGGACACTCCATGAAAAAGACCATTAAGGCAACAGTGGTTTTGTTTTTGCTGTTGACCACATCAATTTTTGCACAAAACATGTGCATTGAACTTTGCACGCCGTGCGTGGGCAAGAAAAAAGACCAGACCTGCAAAAAAGTCGAAGAACACTGCCGATGTGCAGCACTCCTCGATAGCATCAGCGCAGCCAAGTCCGCAAGAGAAACCGAAGTTGCAACAAGCATAGACAAGCTTTCTCTTGAGTTGCAGCAAGCATGCGAAAACAAAATTTGCACCCGCAAAGTTGTTTTCGAGAACGGAGTTTTCAAAAAAATCCAAAACGAGAACCAGCCCATTCCCGAAGACGCACAAGCGCTTTACGATGCAAAAATAGCGCAAAGCCAATCTTCGACGACTCGCATTGAGCCTTTGCCACCAATGACAGAAGAATGCTCCGGTTTTTGCGGAGATTGCCCTGTCACAGACAAGATGCTGAAAGCAAAGCAGCCAAAGTTCAAAGACAAATTCTGTAAGAAAATTGAACAATCCTGCAAGTGCATTGATTATGCAATCAACAAGAAACAGCTCGAAGAACAAGCCAAGGCCGATAGCGTCGCCGAATTCGAGAGCAAAGTCCAGCGTATCGAAAATGCAAAATTGCTGGCTAAGCAAATACAGGACCAAGCAACCGGAGATTCGGCACAAGCGTTCACCGTTGTTTTCGCCAACAAAGAAATGGTCGCCTTAGACATTCAAAAAGCAGAGATTGCATCCAAGGAAAAAGAGCAAGAAACTGTTGCTACAATCGAAGAAAAAATGACGGACTCCGCACAAACTTCTGATTTGCAAGAAAGTAGCGACAAAGTAACATCAGAAACGGCGTTCAGCGAGCAAAATCAAGACAAAAGAGTTTTCCACGAAGTCGATCCCAGCAGTTCGTTCAAGAGTGAAAAAACAAGTAAAGACGAAAGCTCTTACATTGGGTTTTCTCTCGCTTTTGAATTTCCAGAAAGCAGAGATTTCTATGACATTTGGTTTGATGGAGCACCGAAAGATTATGATTTCGGCATAGACCTTGGTTTCCTTTTTAGAACCTATTTCAACAAGGTGGTTTCATTCAACCTTGGATTCAATGCAATTTATCGTTTAGCAGAATATAACGGGGAATATTTGGGTATAAAATTCAGCACTCTAATGGCAGAAATTCCCTTGGGCTTCCGCTTCGGCATTCCTTTAGGCCCATTACCAATTTCACCATTTATCAGTACAAGTTTTCACATTCGTAAACCTATTTATCACTGGATTGACCTTGAAATCGGACATCATTACAGCTGGATAGATGATTCTGGAGATGGTGCTGCAGCTATCGACGAATGGGAATTCGTTCCTCTGTTGGGCGCTGGTCTGGAAATAAGCCGTCATTTCTCATTTGAATTCCAATGGTATTTGGGAAGTTTCTGTATTCATGACGGCAGCTTCCACGATGCATACGAATACGGTTCCAGTTGGCGTCTAAAGTTCGAAGCAGCATTCTAAAGGAGTTTATATGTCCATTAAACTTTATTCACTTATTTTCGCATCGCTTATTTTATTCGCTTGCGCCGACGAAAGTCCAATATCTTCCGTGCAAGATAACATCAGCGAAAAAGAACAACAGAAGCAAAAAGAAAAACAAGAAGAAGACTGCTACTACGGCACCAGCAATTATTCCGATTCTTGGTGCTGTACCAATTACGGCTACCAGTGCAACACAGCAAAAAGCTCTTCTTCTAGTTATTACAACTACTATTACTCAAGTTCCAGTTATAAAAGCAACAATTCAAGCTCAACTTCATACAATTACCTCACCCAATATAAAACAATGAAGTTTTCGCTTACATACTATAAGCAATTAACTTCTGCTTGGGATGGTGTTTCTGCAGGCGGAGCCTACTCCGACGGTGACCCTGCAATCAGTTTTACCATATATTTCATCGCTTCTGGCGGACAATCCAATTCTTCATCTACAGAAACATTACTTTCTCTGCAAGACCAAGGATCATGGAGCGGAACGGCATCGAAAACAATTACAGTCCCTACCGGAACTCAGAATATAAAAATCTGTCCTAAAGTTATTGATAAAGACGCATTCAGCAATGACGATATGTCTTCTGGAGAATGTTACACCAAGAATAACATAGGAAAGCTCGCCAATAATTCCAAAGTCGAGCAAAGTGATTCTTACGCAACCAAGTACTCCATCAAGTGGGAATGGTACTTGTACTAATGAGTTCAATCATTATCAAGGAAAAGGTGGCCATCGAGCCACCTTTTTTGCATTAAGACCTCCTCAATTCACTCAAAAAATGTATCTTCTATTTCATGATTCTGTACCATGGTTCCGACAAGCAAATTACAGTCCCCACTTTCGGTGCGAGAAACCTGCGTAACGATTACGGGCTAGGATTTTATTGCACAGAATCAATTGACTTGGCAAAAGAATGGGCTTGTCAAAAAAATACAGACGGATTTGCCAACCAATATGAGCTCGACAGTCAAGACCTTAATATTTTAGATTTATCACAAGATAATTTCAGTTTATTGCATTGGCTTACCATTCTGATGCAAAACAGGATTTTTGCACCCAAATCACCTATTGGGCATCAAAATCTGCAATTTTTTACAGAACATTTCAAATTAGATTACCAATCATACGATGTCATTTACGGCTACAGAGCCAATGATTCTTATTTCTCTTTTGCCAGCGATTTTCTAGAGAACATTACCCCAATACAAAGCCTCGCTAGTTCAATGAAATTAGGGAGTCTCGGATTACAAATTGTCTTAAAATCGCCCAAAGCTTTTTCACGACTGAAATTCATCAAAGCAGAAAAAGCAGAGAAAGAAAAATACTACACGCAATATAAAGAGCGCGATACAACAGCACGTAAAGCTTATCGCGAAAGCTTGCGCAATCTAAAACCAAGCGAATCTATTTATTTGATCAACCTAGTACGAAACCCGGAGCTTTTGAATGGCATATCCCTATGATGAAATATATCTGGAATCTGTCCAGAAAAATTTGGGTTTCTTTTTTCAGATATCGCTCCGAAATCTGAATCTATCACCAAAGGATGTTCAAGACGCATTTCTTGCTTCTGATGTATCCAAGCAAATCGAAATGGGAAATCCTGATTTTTTGTGCGGCAAATCAGGATATGAGCTAGCACTTATAGCTTTCCAGAAAATTTTAACAGACGATATAATTAAGCAAGCCATTAGCGAAGCGTTCTACCCCGAAGCAGAATACTGGAGCGGAACAGTCCTCGCCTATTGCCAATGGAAAACGGGCAAGTCGTTTTCCACGATTCTTGCCCAATACCCACTTGAACGGATTCTATCTAATTACCATCTGATGCATGAAGCAGACATCACCAAGATGGTAAACTTGATAGAAAAAGGCTTAAACGCAAGCAACTCCTAAATACTTTTACCGTCGCTGAAGGCGTTCCCAACGCGGCGTTCCATCACGTAGTAGCCGTGACCCGCGGAATCGTAGCAAACCGGAGCAAGCTTCTCGACGGAGAGCTTTCCGTCTTGATCGAGCACGGATTCATCGGCAGTGACGTTCACGATTTCGCCGAGCAGGAGTTCCGATTCTTCGTCGTAGCTCACGAGCTTGCATTCAAGCGCAAGCGGCAATTCAGCAACGAGCGGGGCATCGACATTTTCACTCTTGACAGACGTAAAGCCAGCCTTTGCAAATTTATCAGCCACGCGATTACCACTGGTAATGCCTAAATAGTCGATAGCCTTGATGTGGTCTGCCGTCGCCATGCTCACGGTAAAAGCCTTGCGAGCAAGAATGTTCGGGATGGTCTTGTGAGTCTTGGCCACGTAAATTGCAACCTGGTTGTTGTCGCTGATAGACCCCCAGGCCGCCACCATGGCGTTCGTCGAGCCATCTTCATTATAAGTGGCGATGACCAAAGTCGGTTGTGGGTACAGATAAGTTTTTACTCCGAGATTTTTGCGCATAGACGCTCCTTTTTTATTGAATTATAAAAATTTAACGACGATCAAGATAGACAAGCCCTGTTCAACTTGTAAAATATTCGCTCACACATTCCGTCACGAATGTAAACAAAAACGTGCAAAACAGAATCGTGACAAAAGATCTATGGAAAAAATGACACAATCTAGACATACTTGAAATATAACATCGTTTCCTTTTATTCGTAAAAAACATTTATCCATATTAGGCTTTTGTTTGTTGGTTTTGGCCACATGGAATGTGCTAGTTTAATAAAAAAAAGGAGTACATCATGAAAAACAAATTCTTTTTATCAACCATAATCGCATGCGCATTTATGTTTATCAACTGCAGCGACAATACCAACAAAGAAACCACAGAGAAAAAAGGAGACGACGAACCAAAAATTGAAACAGTAATGAGCGTTACGACAGACCACGTCCGTGAAGAAGTTCCATCCGAACGCAAATACAAAAGCAAAGGATCGCCCAAAGCACCTGACAATAGAGGAGTGCTAAAGGTTTTGGCAGCATCGTCAAAAACATCGCCATCTTATTCAATGGCGGATGCCAAATTTTCAAAGGACATCAGCAAAGTCTTGAAAACCGTAGATGGCTTACACACAACCGGGAAAACAGTTCTCGGAGGAAGGCGCGGGAAATCTGCGGGCTTTTCCGAAGGTGCCGCAGGTTCAGCAGGAGTTAGCGATGGTTTGGCAGGGCTGCTCGGAGGTTCTTCTTCCATGCTCGCCACATCAGGTTCCAAAACGTATGCCAAGAGATCATCAGCTCTAGCTAAAGCGCCATCAAGGACACATTCAGAGCGTTCATCATCAAAAACGGTATACCTCGCTTCTGACAGCGATGAAAGCAATTCTTGGGACGATGACGAACCCGTTTCAAGGCGCAAAAGAAGAGCAAGACATTCCGATGAGCAAGCATCAGGACTCCTCACTGCGGGCGAATGGAACGATCTGGAGCATTGGAAATTCTGGACCAACATCATCAACGACAATGATTACAGTGGAAAGATGAGCTACTGGAAATTCTACCCCCGAGAACTCGTGGCGGTAAAAGTCGTAGATGGAAACGACGTCGGCATCGCGAACATTCCTGTGACACTCCTCAACGGCAGGCAAGTAGAATTCACGACCAAAACAGATAATGCAGGTTACGCTTATTGCTGGATTAACTTATTCAACAAATACCAATATCAAAAAAACGATCTTTGGTTAATTGTTGACGGCGTTGTAATCAACGGGCAGCTCAAGGTTTCGTCTAGGAGAAACAGCAAGTTCAACATCAACACCGTTGTAGACAAAGATGCCCTTCCTGCAAAAACAACGGCGGACGTAGCATTTATCGTTGATGCCACAGGTTCTATGAGCGACGAAATCAGGTTCCTCAAATCCGACCTCAATTACATTATCGACCACGCGAGTTCGGAAAGCAATATTGATTTGCGCACCGCAGCACTTTTCTATCGCGATGTAGGCGACAATTACCTCACTCGCCACGACGACTTCACCAATGACGTCGCAAAGACCCAGGAATTCGTCTCACGCCAAAGCGCAAACGGCGGCGGCGACTACCCCGAAGCTGTACACTCAGCGCTTGAAGCCTCGTTGCAAAACCTCTCATGGGACGAAGGCGCTCGCGCACGCATCGCATTCCTTATCCTTGACGCCCCCGCGCATTACGAAGAAGACATCATCAAAAGCCTCCAAAACTCTATCCGACTCTTCGCTAAAAAAGGCATCAAGCTTATCCCTGTAGCGGCAAGCGGTGTAGACAAAGAAACTGAATTTATGCTGAGATTCTTTGACTTGGCGACAGGCGGCACCTACGTATTCCTCACCGACGATAGCGGCATCGGCAATTCACACATCAAGGCAACCGTTGGCAATTACCAAGTGGAAAGCCTCGCCGAACTGATGATTAGGCTCATCAAGAAATACGTGGAATAAATAACTTTATCTAACTGAGCAAGAAGTCCGAACACGATTCATAATCGTTTCGGCTTTTTCTTTTTCCTTGCAAAGCCACTGCATTATGCCAGCACCGCATTTTTCGAGAGTTTCTTCATCATAACCACAGCTATTAAGGCAAGCCACCATCAACTTGTACTCAACCGTTATGTCCAAGCGTTCGTTGCAGTGCAATTTATCCACAACAGCAGCGCCAACAGCGGCTCCGACTATAGCAGCTCCGGCTCCAGTCACAAGCTTACCCCACTTACGCTCTTCAGGCTGACTTCCAGCACTTTCAGTAGTCTCATTTGCAATGCCTTTGGCGTTTTCCTCACTTACGGGTTCCTCTATATTTTCAACAAGCGGAGCGACATTAGGCTTTTCAACAATAGGCAGCATTTCAACATTCGGCTTCTTGGCAGAATCAGAAAAACCGACATTTCGTTCAGCTTTCATATCAAGCAAGAATTGACGCTGTTCACGCAACATTGCAAAAAGAGAATCCACCAAGGAATCCTTGTTTACCGGAGGTCTCCAGCCTCTATAAAGAGAATCACGGTAAGCGTCATCAGTCAAGCATTTCGTTGCTCTGGCGACACATTCTCTCTTTTGATAGTCGCAAGAGGTGAGCAAGGCTACAACTAAGATAAAACAAATTAACAATAATTTTTTCATAATCTAACAATCAAATTCATCCCTTCCGTTTTTATCTTTCATCCCGGAAAAGAGCTGATTCTCCTTTTCTTGTTTAATGGGTTCAATTACTTCTTTTCTGAAGCTGTTCAAAAAATCCTGACCAAACTTTTCAGAAATCCATTGTTCCGGTTTTTGGCAATCTTTCGCCGCTAAAAACAACTTCAATTTTTCAAAGAACGCTATTGCGGGTTCAAGCCTATTAGGTTCCGGTCGGTCTTTCAAAAGTTCGGACGCCGAGAGCTTATCACTTTTCGGTCGCTTCTTCCAGTATTTTTTCTCGACGCAATTGTCATAAGAAAATTCATCATAATTGTTTTTTACACCGAACTTTTTACTAGAAGACTTTTTTTCGCTAACGTCTTTAGGATTTTCTTTATAGTATTCCTTGACCGCTTCGGCGTACTTCTTTTCACGAGCTTTAAGCATATTGTCAAGCTCGTTTCGCAGATTTCGCCATTGCTGAACTTTGTCGGTCATAATCACTTCAATTAAATTAATATCTATACCTATAAGAATTTCCTATCGGGCAAGAATATTCTAAATCATTCATAGACTCTGAATAATCTTTCTTTTCTTTACATTCAAATTCTTTAATTTTTTCGGCACATCTGCCAATATGAAAGGAACCACAAGATTTAACACAAGCCTGCATCAAATAATATTCTTCTTCAAGAGAGAAATATGCACAATGAGTATCGGCATCATCAACAGCTACACCTGCGCCAACACCAATTCCACCAGCGGCAAGCCCGGCAGCTACAATAGCGGCTCCCTTAACACTCTTTTTTTCAGCCATTTTATTCACCTTCATATTATCAACTTTACCTTTTATTGTGGTCTTTATTTTTTCACTTTTTGCATGAGCCATTCTAATCGTTTGATTCGCCGCTTTTTTGGTTGCAGACGTCCCACGCTGAGCAGTATGAATTACAGACTCTTTCGCCTTATCAGCAGCGGCTTTCGCCCTTTTTAGAATTTCCTCACGACCTTCTTTTGTCGAAAGCCCACTATCATCAACAACTTCTTGAACAGTATCCTTGATAACCGTTCGTGCCTTTTGGACTTTTTCCTTGATTTGATCTATAAAAGGATTTTTTTCGTTCATAAAATTTCCTTGAGGGACAAAAATAATTTTTTTCACATTAAAAAAATCAAGGCTATTGGCGAAATTTGCCCCAAGCCGCCAATTTTAGCGAAAAAACGCCATTTTTGCCACGTCTTTTTGTCCCCTTTTGTCCCTTTTCGGGTTTCTACATCTGTAAATGTCAGCGAGAAACTCCCTCCTGGCACAGAAAAACAACCTAAAGAGGTCATTTAATGAGAAATCTCGGTACAACACTTACACAGCACTCTTACAGCGCCAGCTTCGGCAGACTCGGCAGAACTTCGGACAACAAAACCGTCGCCATCCTGACTCAAATCAGAGACGAAAAAGGTCGCCCTCTCGCCGACCATGTCTGGGTAAAACTCCAGAATTTTTGCTTTGACAACGCCCCGCTAAAAAAAGGGGAACGAGTCTTCTTTTCCGCCGAACCTTATCGCTACATCAAGGGCGCTTACAAGAGCAGGGCCATCAAGAAACTGCAATCTGATATTGGCCTAAGAAACGTCATTTTTTTTGGCCGTGTATGTCAGAAAAACTGACATCAAAGTTAAAAAAAGAGCCCATGTCTCGTTCTGCGTCATAAAATCAAACATTCACAAGGAACAAACTTATGAACTTCGAAAACACAGCCAAAGCAATCCTGAAAATCAGGAACAGCAACAACCTCACCCAAGACGAATTTGCACGCAAACTAAACATTTCACGCCCGACCATTTCTAACTGGGAACTCGCCAAATGCATTCCGACAACCGAGCAGATTATGAAACTCAATGAAGTATTCCATGTCAGTGCAAATGAAATTCTTCAGATTAAAAAGGACACCATTTTCGTCCTTGACACCTGCGCCATACTCAACCGTCCAAGAATCATCAATCAGCTTCTCGGAAACGAAAGCATTAGCCAGATTATCATCCCCGACACCGTTATTTCCGAGCTCAATTATCAAAAGGATCATGGGCAAAAACAGCTAGCATGGCTCGCCATGGTTACAATCGAGAAGTTCCGCAAAGAATACCCGCACAAGCTCTCCATAGTTCATGAAGAAAATGCTAGCGGCATCAACGATCAGAAAATCATTTTTGCAGCAACGCAAGTCGCCAAGCGCAACATCCACAGCACCGTGTATATGCTTACGAACGATGTTTTCTTTTCTCTTGTCGAGAACAAGTTGCACAATCTTGAGGTTTTGAATTTACAAGACTTTGAAGAAATGTTTCCTCTCAACGCCAACAGTTTTAACAGAGAGGCTTCATTCCGCTTTTTCGCAGAAGTCAAAGCAGGAAACATCAAGGCCGCCAAAACAGCATTGAGCAAAGGAGCAAACCCCAACTTCATCCATCCTGAATCAGGCTTTACCCCACTCATTCAAGCAGTCCGTAACAGAGATAAATCCATGGTTGAATTTATTGCAAACCACCCAAAAACAAACTGCAATCTTTGCGACGAAGCCAAATACCGACTCCCCGCCATCAGCCACGCTGTTCAACTTGGAGAAATGACACTTGTTAAAACACTCGTAGAAGCAGGTGCTGATATTGACTGTCAGTCTCAAGGAAAAAATCGTGGCAACACGGCGCTAATGATTGCAGCGTGGCACGGGAAGCAAGACTTTGTCCAATATTTCTGTCAGAATGGAGCTTGCACAAATCAGCAGGATTCCAACGGATTCACAGCTCTTATCAAGGCCTACATCAAAAAACAAGTGTCCTGCGCCAGATTTCTTTATCCATTAACAGATCCCAAAATCAGAAGTTTTGAAGGACTTACCGCATTAGACTACGCCATCAAAAGTAACAACACAGAACTCTTAAACATTTTCAAGGATGCTTAATCATGATTGACCGCGTCTGTATTTCACTCTCTAGCAAATGCCAACTTCGTTGCACCTACTGCCATTTCGACACGCATATTGATAAAAAAAGCGTTCTTGAAATCGGCGAAACCAACGCCAAGAAAATCATCAGCAACCTTTTGGACTACGCCAAAGCCCATCATGGCCATATAAAGATTGGACTCGTTGGCTCCGGTGAACCCCTGTTGCGTTTCAACCTCATCAAAGCCATTATCGAAATGGTAAAAGTCGTAGACAAGGAGCGCCTTTTAAGCTTTTACACCATTTCAAACGGGATGCATTTCAATGAGGATATCCGCCAATTCTTTTACGAGAACCGCAACACCATCAAGCTCTGCTTTTCAATTGACGGATACGAATCCATCCATGACTTGTGCCGCGTAAATGCAGCCGGGAAAGGCTCTTTTGCAACCATCATGCAATCTGTAGAACTCTATAAAAAGATGTTTGGAGAAGCCCCCTCTGTAAACGCCACAGTCCACCGCGAAACGTTACGCCATGCCGAGAGCGTATTAAACTTTTTCGAAGAAAACTTCAAGAACGTCACGTTTTCAAGACTTGTTGATGTTGAATCTCCGCATTTGTTCATCAGCAAAAAAGACTTCCAGGAATTTCTGCAACTTGCCCAGGCCCACAAGCTTGAAATGAGGCAGTTCAAAGCCAAGAAATACGACTGCACCATGTACGGCCAACTTTGCGGTGTCGGGCGCACCAACATCTATTTCGACAACGGAAAAGTTTACCCCTGCGGACGATTCGTTGGGAACTCCAAATACGAACTCGGCAACGCAACAGACCCTATTGACGAAATTGAACGTTATATGGTCTCCCACATTACCCCATGCGCTGATGGTCAGTGCTATTACGACAACCTCTAAAAGGATACCTATATGAAGTACGCGATCTATGGAATCTCCTGCTGCGGCAAAGACACGTTCATAAACAAGCTCCTCGAATCCGGTAAATTCGAAGGCTACGAACACCCCAAAGGCTCGGAATCCCTAAACACCATTGCTTTAAACTCCTTTGGAAAAAATTTCAAGGAACTTTCTGCAAGCGAAAAAGAAGATATCCGCGCCGAATACGCCCAGAAGCTTACGCAAAAGGAAAACATCTTTGCAGATGGTCATTACTGTTTCCCTAAAGACGGCAAGTACGAAATCGTATTCACAAAAAAAGATGCGGAATGCTATGACTCATTTTTCTATCTGAAAGCAAAACCGGAAGATGTCAAAAACCGCATCAAGAACTCTGCAAAGAACCAAAAATTTGCAAACCTTTCTGCAAGCGACATTGAAGCATGGCAAAAGAATGAAATCAGTGAACTTCGCGATATCTGCTTCAAAATCAACAAGGACTTCATCGTTCTTGACAGCGATTTTGAAAGCACCATCGTCTTCATTGAAGCCTACACGACAAACTACAAGACGCGCAACAGCTATCAGCAGGCAATCCGTCTTGCCGAGATTTGCAAAAGCAAAGCCTCCGGGAAAAAGATTGCGTTGTTCGACTGCGACAGGACCATCGTCAAAGAAGACACTGGAACGGACTATTTCAAAGCAAACGGAGCCTCCTTGGAACCCGTCAAGGAAATCTTTGCTGATGACATTTATTCACAATATCAGTTCTGGAAATATAACCAACTGCACAAGAATTTTACGGTGCAACCCTCCACCAATCAATTCCATTTCAACACCCTTGTGATTGAAAAAATCAGCGAACTCCGCAATAACGGATACTTCATTATCGGAGTCACTTCTGGCATCAGCACGATTTGGCAGCAAATTTTCAGAGAACACGACATCGTTGATCTGATGGTGAGTAGCGATGAGACCACGGGAACAACGATTTCTGATTTTGTCAAGGGATTCCTTGCGCAAAACATTTCTCACGACCACGAAGTTTTTGCCTGTGGAGACAGCTTGACCGACATCTATATGTTGGAAGCGGCCTCTATGCAGGGCGTCATCTACGCACCGGGAAAAACGCGTTCTTCCGTGCAGGAATATCTGAACACCCATCCCGAAACAAAAATCAAGCAATTCAAACAAAGCCCCAATCAGTACAACAACATCGAAGGTGTCTAATGATTAACGCATTGACCGAAGCCAAGAACAACGAAAGCATCAACGAATTGATTGCAATCTGCAAAAGCGACTCTAACGTCATTGGAGCAAGCCTGCGCCACGCCCACTACCGCCTGGGTTTTGAACTCACCTCCGCCTTCAAGCAAGATTTTCACAACTCCGTCGCTGTATGCTTTATGCGAGGAGGACTCCCCTTCTCTATGGGTATCGCCGACGCATTGGATTGTCCAATCGTCTTCTTTGACGACAAAGCCTCTCCCAACTTTTTCCAGGACAACCAAGAACTGCTGAAAGGAAAACAAGTCCTCTTGATTGATTCCGTCATCAATTCAGGCAAATCTATGATCAAAGCTATCGAAAACCTGAACGGCATTTCTAGCGACATCAAAATCATGACCAACGTCCTCTGCTATAAGGCTGTAGAAATGTTCAGCACGCTGGACACCTATACGGTACGTATTTCAGGGAATTCCTTCAAAGGCTCAAACGTCAAAGTACAGAGCGGCAACAAAGGCCCCGATACAGGCGATCGACTATTCAAGACGCAGTTGTTCTAGCTGTTCGTCTTAAAATTTCAACCTCTTGACATCCATCTCCCCCACAATTATTTTTGGGGAGAGAAAGGAGAAAATTATGCAACTCATCAGAACGACCTTCAATCTTCGAAGCGACATCCCTTGGAACACAATCTACCGTAATTGCATATGCACTTGGATCGAAAGTTTCAAGGTCCCCCGTTCCAATAAAAAGCTCTACGAAAAGCTTCGCCGTAAGTTACCGGACAATATTGACTTCAATTCCAAAACTAGTGACAAGTTTGAATTTGCCGGAGACAAACTCGAATATAAAGCCTTCACCTGGGCTAACGCCGAACACATCGGTTTTACCTTTTCCACAAGAAGTGGATACAACGGACGCATCTGGAAAACTCAAATCGCCTTAAAGCGAACGAACGCACACGTTTTATGTTTCGTTTCCCAAGACTGCGATTTAGGGCAAGACAAGAATGTACCCAAAATTGAGCGTCCTTACATAATAGACCTCCTCACCGAGCTACAAGATGGCGATGGAACTATCGAAATCAAGCCCCAAGCCCACATTCTCGAGCCCCACGAAATTGAAAAGGCAAAGAACGCCCTTACAGGGAAATTGCGGAACGTCCTTCCCATCGTTTATTTAAGTTGCTCAGAACACACGCATTCGCTAAAGCCGAACATCCTTGCCAACAATCTATTTGGAATCGCCCACGTATTTGCAGAAAAAGATTCTTCACTAAAAGACCGTCTCGCTCAGGAATTCACGGACAAGAGAATTCCCCAAGGGGGCGAAATTGGAATCTGCTTTGCAAACGAACCCATTACCGTATTCAACCGCCATGACAAAGCCAATTGGGTCGAAAACCCCGAAAACCTCGTTCAAGAAATTTTTCTCAAAATTCTGAAAGCAAACCTTTCCCTGAAATTCAACTTCACGTGGGACGATTTTCTCTCCGCCTATGAGAACTACGAGAAAGACCTCATCGAGCAAGAAAGAATCAAGAAAATCAACACGCTTGACGAGATGCGCAAAGAACTGCAGAAGGCGAAAAAAGAAAGAAGCGACATGTCGGCACTTGTTGAAACATTGATGTCCAAACTTGTAAAAGCCACAAATGAACGAGATCAATATAAAGAAGAACACGCAAATTACGATTCGCTCTACCAAAAGTTCGTGAATTGCAAGGAGGAACGAGACACCTGGGAAAACCTCGCATTGGACGCCGACGAGAAGAGAAAAGAAGCAGAAGAGAAATTGAAACAGACCAAGGATAAATTACATGAAACATCCAACAAGTCAAACGCCCTACAGCAGAACTTGAATTTAAAGAAAGACAAGGATGCCCATTACCTGCCACTTTTGCAACCCAAAGAAAAAGAAATGTACCCCAACGAGTACATCTGCCAAATGATTCGAGTACTGAAACTTGCATTACTTAACGTTCCCGAAACCAAAAGGTCTCCGAAAATTCGAACAAAGCAGTTCATCGAAGATATTCTTGACGCAAACGCAGAAGCAATCAATATCTTTGAATACTATGAACAGAATAAACGAGATCTTGAAAGAACCGCAATTCAAGAAGGTCTCCAAAGCAGAAGCGGTAATAAAGCAATGCAACCGTTCAACATGGAAATCATCGTCAAAGGAAATCATCACGGAAAAATCCGATTCAAGGATGATATACAAGAACGATTCCTTGGAACCGAGGCATCCTCTGGAAGCGACAGCGCTCGTGGTGGAAAAAACGAAGCTAGCGATATAACAAAAGCTCTATTGTGGTAATTTTCATCCCTAAAGCGCATTTACACACAAAAAAGTGCAATTTTCTCATCAAAATTCACACTTTTTTGTGTGTATTTTAAATATGAAGCGCAAAATCATTGAAAAACTGGTCGAATGGAAGAATTCTCCGTCACGTAAGCCCCTGATTCTTCAAGGGGCTCGTCAGACAGGGAAAACCTACACCGTCACTGAATTCGGAGCAAAATACTACTCCGATGTTGTTTACTGCAACTTCGAAAGAGACCCCGACCTTTCCTCCATTTTTTCGAACTTGGCACCAAGTCACATTCTGCCTAGATTATCCGCCATCAAGCAAAAAAAAGTGTTCCCTCGCGAAACGCTCGTCATTTTCGACGAAGTGCAGGCCTGTCCAGAAGCGCTCACATCGCTCAAATATTTTTGCGAAGAAGCTCCAGACATCCACGTCATAGCATTAGGCTCGCTTCTCGGAGTCGCTGTCAACCGAAACCAGTACTCCTTCCCCGTCGGTAAAGTCGAAATCATGGACATGTACCCACTTGATTTTGAAGAATTCTTAACCGCTCGCGAAGACGGTTTTCTCCTTGAGCAAATCAAAGAATGCTATGCAGAAAACAAGCCGCTAGAAGATGTCTTGCACAAAAAAGCGCTGAACACTTACAGAGAATATCTTTTTGTCGGCGGCATGCCAGCTGCAGTCAGCAACTTTGTACAAAACAGCAATCCACTCCAAACGGACATCATCAAAAACGACATTCTCGCCGCTTATCAAAATGACATGAGCAAATACAACAAGCAAAGCGAGATTGCCAAGACTCGACTTGTTTATGTAAGCATCGGAAAACAGCTCGCTAAAGAAAACAAGAAATTCCAATACAGAGGATTAAAACCCGGCGCACGAGCCAGCGAGTTTGAAAAAGCACTGGAATGGATTACCATCGCCGGAATTGCATCAAAAGTTTCTCGACTCGAACACATGGCATTGCCATTCAAGGCGAACGCATCCAACTCCGATTTTAAGCTGTACATGAGCGATACCGGACTGTGCTGCGCATCGCAAAACGCCACTTACGATGACGTTGTCTATGAAAATCCGTTATTCAACGACTTCAAAGGCGGCCTTGTTGAAAATTATGTTTATACGCAATTAAAAGCCAACCATCTTGAAACGTATTATTGGAACGAAAGCAATCAAAACGAAATCAATTTCATTATACGACTGGAGAATAAAATCATCCCCATTGAAGTCAAGTCTTCAACGCACAACAAATCGCAAAGTCTTAAAAGTTTCGTTTCAAAATACGAGTCGCCCTACAGCATCCGAATTTTTGCAAAGAATTTCGGCATCGAGAACGGAATCAAATCTGTTCCGCTGTACGCGGTGTTTATGGTGAGGTGAAGAAAGACTCTAACTTCAAAACAAGATTTTATTTAAATAGATTCCAATTTTTACCATTATATGCCATACTGCCATAGGAGCAACAAAAAGCATTGTTGTCCCATGTACACCTAGCGATCCACGAGCATTTGCAAATTTCCGTAGAGATTTCTATCGCTATTTGCGCCAATACTTCATCCAAGTAGGATGGATTAGAAAAGCTATTGCTGATCAGCAAAATACTCATTTAGCCGCATAAAGGAGGTAATACCAATGTCTAAGCATAACGGACAACCGCCCATCAATCCTCATGGAGCCGGATGGCCTTCTACTACAGGGGACAAATCCGGCGGTGGCCACGGCGCCCTACCCTTTGTACTTTATCACAAGCATGGTCAGGTCGTCGCTTTGTTCTGCGCCATTCACAAACTCGGACACTGCATGCGACATGGTATCCAGCAATTGCTGCGGCCCTGCAAACGCAGGCCGCTCGCGATTTTTGTCATCAGCATTCATTCCACCGTCGCCACAAATAGCGCTTTCGACACGCTTTAAGCCGAACAGCTCTGCGCTTGAATTCATCGCTTCGGTGAGGCCATCCGTATAAAGCAAAATCATATCGCCCGCAGCGATGACCGATTCCTGGATATTGTATTTTTTTTCTTCCATGACCCCGATAGGGATATTTGCGGTAACATCGAGATATCGCATATTACGTCCAGTAATGATAATGGGCTTTTCATGGCCGGCATTGCAGTAGCTCAGGCGCCCCGTTGCAAGGTCTAGCACACCAACAAAAAGCGTTGCAAACATTCCCGTCGTATTTCCACGACTGGCCATCGTGTTCATTCCCATCACAATGTGAGATGGATCATCGACTTTAGTTGCAATCGTGCGGAACACGGCTTGCGTCATCGACATCACAAGTGCCGCCGGGATTCCCTTGCCGCAGACGTCACCGATATTGAAGAACAGCTTGCCGTCACGCACAAAATAATCATAAAAATCGCCGCCCACCTGTTTTGCCGGGACCTGACTACCAACGATATTCAGGAATTCGCTTTCGGGCAGCGGTGGCGGAAGCATCGCCGTCTGGATCGCATTAGCAATGCCAAGTTCCCTGTTAATCAGGTCTTTTTCGGCACTGACTTTGCTTAACTTACGGACGCTGATGATGCTGCGGTACATGATAAAGCCAAGCACAAAGAGGCCGACAAGCTGAAGAATGATGACAGGGATGAGCGAGCGCTGCTGGTTATCGTACAGCTGCACAGCCATCGAAGAGAGTTCGCGCATCGGGACGTCGGCACCAATAACGGCAACGACACGTCCTTGAGGATCGTGGACTGGCCGCGAGAATGTAGACATCAGCGCCACGTAATAGCGGCTCATGTACGGTTCGCTCCAAGAACCGTTGCCATGCAAGCCCTCGCGGTACCAAGTGCGTTCCGTATAGTCAAATCCTATCACGGTGTCTTTTATTTCGTTGGTCGCATCGTCCCTAAACGTAAAATACCCATCGCGAAGGCCATCACTCCCCACACGATAGGCAAAATCGACGCCGACAATTTCAGGATGGTTCGCAACCACTCGTTGCAACGCCATATGCAATGAATCTTGCTGTTGTGTATCGACAAGGCGCTCCACTTCCGGCAGCACAGCCGCAATGGCGGCCTCGACTAATTCCTTGACTTCAAAGGTCCGGTTCGCAGAAGTAAGGTCTTGCTTAGCCATTTCCTTAATTTGTGCGGTAATGGCACGGCGTGTAGAAATGTACTGCACAGCGGTCGTCAGTTCGAGCAACAATGCAGCAACGACGAGGACCGTTACGCTCCGGATTTTTGTATGGCGGGATGTGTTCATAATACTGCGCCCCTCAACATGCCAATCTTGTAGTTTTATAATATATCTTATTTAGGGAAATAATTGTAATTTAGGTCCCAATTTTTATTATAAATGCTGATTTAGAACACACTTTTTGGCCCCAAAACGCCATTTTTACGATTTTTTAAGCTAGCCCAAAAGCCCACTATTTTGACGTTGGAACACAAAATAATATATCAAACTCCAGGCGCCCCACACGACGCAAAGCGCCATGCCGACATAGCCAACGGTATAAACGGCCGAGGCAATCGAGTCGCATTTTAAAAGCAGGCCTGTTTCTGAGAGGATAAAATTCCAGTCGTGGAACCCGTAAGGGGCTTCGGCGCCGGTGCCGCCGCTGATGAGTGTAAGTTTCATGGGGAGTGCGTCTTCAATATAAGGCGCCACGTCTATCAAGTTTTCGAACGCCCACCAAAGCGCAATGGAGGCGCCGAACAGGTCGCGAGGTTTAATCCACAGCGCAAAGCAGAACACGAGCGGCATAATTGTCTGAAACAGCGAACCACCAAGCGATGTGAGCACGGGACTCCCGAAGATTCTAAAAACAATGTGGCCGGTTTCATGTACAGGTAAATTTAAGTTGTGCAAAAACTGAGCAATCCAAGACTCATAACCACCTGCGATTGCCTGCAAGGTAAAGAAAGCCATCGCAAAGAGCAAGATGACGCGGACAGCAAAGAAATTTTCGAGGCCAAGCGGTTTGGGCAACAAGAAGAACTGCACCCAGGCAGGCCATTCATCAGGCTCGTTCAGCCAATCCAGGATTCGAGCAAGTAACGGTTTCTTTTTATGCGGAACAAAGGTCATAAATGTAACGTTAGTAAGATTTGTCGCAAGATGTGCCGCGATTATAACAAGATGCGCCGCAGGTCGCTATTCGCCGTAAAGTTCCGGCGTTTGGCTGTAGAATCGGCGGTGCGTGAAGCCGTACCAGAGATTCGGATTTTCAAGGATACGTTGTTCAAGCCACCTGTTGAATTGAGAGTTGACGACGCTCGATTGCGAAGGAGACGGCGCGGGGGAAGCAAGACGCGCGGGGGATGCGACCTGCACGCGTTCTACCTCAATCGCATGGAGCACACGAACTTTTTTTAAAGATGCGCATTTCAGAAATGCATCTTCCGGAGATGCGCCGCGCTCCTCCATCCAACAGATAAAAACAGGCGTTTGCGGACGGTGCTTGAGCAGAAAATCTGGCAGCGGATTCACGTTCGCGGGGCGACCGAGAAATGTTCCCGGGAGTGCGCTCGGGATGCGTGAATCCTGATCCGAAAGCAGGCAGAAAAGTTTTCCGTCATTCAGAATCCGCAAAAAATCACGAGGTGTCCGGGCATCCACGGAATAACTCCGGCCATCGACCGAACGGATTTTGCGTTCAAGAATGTTATTAAGCCACTTGGGCTTCACGGGTATATAACTTGCGACAAGCGGAATTCCAAGTCGACAAAGCCACGGCCCCATCGCTTCATAATTGCCGTAATGAGCCGTCAAAAAGATTCCACCGCTCCGCATTTTTTCAAGCACCGGAATGGCAGCCTCGTCAAGCGCAAAATCCCAGCCGTCCACGCTACACGGGTACTTCAAGAAGTCCGCGGGCAACCGCTTGAAGGTTCCGAAGCAGAATAAAAGTTCGCTTGCATGGCGAGTCAAGTTAAACAAGAGTTCGTCGTAATTGACAGGCACGGCAGTCGACACATTGGGAGTCGCTCTCGACGCTGTAGAAAACGCGTTCGGAATCGCTTGTGGAAATGCGCCGGCCACATGCTTCGCGTTCGCAAAAACAGTTCCCCGCTTCCAGCCCGCAAGCCGAAGCACCACGTAAGCGCTCCACGCAAAAACCGCCGCCATCATTTTACCAACAAAAACCATTACAGGTTAAAGATACGAAAAATATTATTGTTTCGGTCTTTCATCCTTGGCACCGACATAATTTCGCGTTTTGGCAACACTTTTTTTGCGTTTTGGCGGTGAAATCAGGAATTTTTCTTCAATTTCACCGCCACTTTTGTAGTTTATCTAAAATATTCTAGATCAAAACGAGCCGAGCAAGCCGTTCGTGGCGGTGTTTTTTTTGAAATTTTGCCCGTTTTCACCGCCTGCAAACGCCTCGTGAACCCTGCAAAAGCCACCAACGCCTCATTTTGGCACACACAAACTAATTTTTGGCGGTGAAATCGCGAATTTTTCGTTCATTTCACCGCCACTTTTGCATTTTCAGCCCCTCGTTCGCGCTTTCAGCCCCAAAACGTCACATTAGCTGTTCGAGCATTTTTTCCACCATCATGGAATTAAGCGGACGGTCGTGCGTTTCCGTGGTCATCACGAAGTTCTTGCCCATACAGAAGCCATTCTGCAAATACAATTCCATCTTGGAGGCCATGTTCTGGCAATACTCCGGCACATCGATCATCCCGAAATGCTCCCAGACGAACTCCTGGTGCGTCCGCACGTTTAGGCAGGTAAAATCCGGGTACACGACAATGCGCTTACAGCCTCGCACTCGCAATTCAGCATGGGTTCCGCCAGCACCGCGACGCCCCGCGCGTGCTCCACCAGCAGGGCCTCCCGCCCCACGCATCGCCCCCGTCTCATGCGCCCCCGCAAACAATTCATGCGGAAACTCGTAGCGATAAGGAATTCCCCTGCGGAACAGCGCATCCGCAATGATGATTTCGGACTTCGAACGCACGCGCTCGCCCCGCGCCGTCATCAGCACAGGCCCGTCCGCATCGAAATCGCGTCCAGCGTACTTCACCGCACTCCAGTGCGCCACAAAATCTTCATTAGGATACACAAGCGGAGTCACCAGCGAGCGCCGCGCCGGATGCAACTGAGCATACAGGTTTTCTGCAATAGACACATCGTACTTCACCACACACTTTTCCAAAGCAGCACGCAGCCTTTGAATTTCAGCCAGCATTTTAGCGTCGTAATCGCGCTGGGCAATGGCAGACGCAAGCGACATTTTTTCTTCCGGAATATACTCGCCTTTGCGCCCTGTCTTCGCCGTCACGCGAAAATACTGGAACCCACCACGATGCGGCGACACATTCAGCACTCCAGTCGGCGCACGCGAAAGCCTTTTTGAAAGCACTGCCTCGACAGACGACAATTCTTCAACACGCTCACGAAGCAGCGGCAAAAGACAATCTTTGGACAAATGTTCTACAACATTTTCCATAAAACTCCCCACTAAGTAATATGAACGGGCGTAAAATACAAATTTATTTCTACATTGACCAGCAGAGGCCAACATGATTTGCGAAGAGACCAAACCAGTCAACCCCGACACACAATCGCAAGATTTTCTCAACAAGGATTTTCAAGAGAATGTCCTGCGTGGAGAAAAACTGGTTGACAGATCAAAAAAATCGATTCAAACAATTATCTTGGCCGATTTGTTCATTTTCATGATGGGGATAACAACACTCAGTTTAGGTTCCAATTTTTTTGACAATCTATTTCTTATTATATATCCAATCCTATCCCTGTTCATATTCTTCATGTTATTTTCGACAGTTTCGATTTATTATAAATGGCTTTACCATATTTTAAGAAATCTTCGCAAATTTACAGAAACACGATTTTTTCCAAAGGATGCCGCAGTCGGTTCGTTATTCCCCGGCATCGGTCAATTCATGACGTTCTTCATTTTCAAAGACATCCTCACACGCCCAAAAGAAATTCTTGAGAAAAACGGAGTCCATTCCGCCCCCATACCAACACTCCTTCTCCTGACCCCGCTCATACCAGCCACCTTTCTTTTCCTGTTCTTTTTACTAACACTCGGGATGATAAAGAGTATCCAATTTTGGGCTTTTTTAGTCTTCACGAGTTTTTTCTTCCCTATTATAAGGTACGTCTTTATCTTCAAAGTCGTTTTCGACATATTCGCAATTATCACCCTGCTCATCTACATGAAGTTGGTTCAACAACCTATATTGAATGAGAAAGCAATCGCCCAATTGAATATCGGCAACATAAAATCAACCAATCCTGACAAAGAAATAAATCCAGAAATAAACGGCTCTCCTGCGGAGAATGACGTAATCCCACAAGATAACCCCTAAAGTTTTTCTACATTAACCAGCAGAGGCCAACATGATTTGCAAGAAATGCGGAAGGGAATACGAAGACGACATGCCGAAGTGCCTGTGGTGTGACGCACCGAATGACAACAAGGTCGATCCTTCGGGCACAAACCCGGCAGACGGAACCGACCCGGAGGAAGCAGCACCCCTCACGGAATGCGAAGTACGTGGCGATCAGGCGATATATTGGCTTAAGGCTTTCTTTTTCACCAGCCTCATCATGATTATTTTACCCATAACTGCTATATATTGGGAATCAACAAATGGTCCCTTAGAAATAAACTTACTGGGCATAATTGTCGGTTTTTGGGTTTGGCTCGTCCCTCTCTACATATCAGCACTATGCCCGCCGTTAGTCTTGTTATGGCCAGTCATTGCCCTAGCCACTCTTGCTTCATGCATCTTTCTAGTTATTTCCTTATGCAAGTGCATCTATCACTACTGCGGTTGGCTTCATTTTTCCGAAACAGAACAAAGTCATTTCTCGAAAATGCGGTTTTCACCTGATGTAGCAGTCATCCACACCGTAATTCCCGTTATTGGTCCTGTCTTTCAATATTTTATTTTTAGGGATTTGCTCACCCGGCAAAAAGAAGTGCTTGAAAGGAATCATCAAGACTGCAGGGACCTTCCCAATTGGCTGCTCCCCGTAATTTCAGCATCCGGCTTTATAATGCAGTCAGGATTATTGTCTATCTGCATTCTCAAAGAGTGGATTCCAATCGTGTGGTTTGCCAGCGTACTTTCTGGCATCATCCTTTTCGTAAGCTACATCAAAACCATTCGCGCCATCACCGCGAACACCAGAGCGCTGAATTCACTGACAACGAACGACGCACCCCGCGACGAAACAAGCAAAAACACCCTCCCGCAGGAGAATCAGTAAGCATTTTTACTACTATTTATAATACTATGAGTGAAAATTGTCTTTTCTGCAAAATCATCAAGGGTGAAATCCCCTCCAAAAAAATCTACGAAGACGACGACGTTTTCGCATTCTACGACATTGCCCCGCAGGCCCCGGTGCACTTCCTTGTGGTGCCGAAGCGCCACATCGCAACCATCATGGACATGAAGCCGGAAGATTGCGAACTCGTGGGCAAAATGCTTTACCGCGCACAGCTTATCGCGAAGGACCTCGGCCTCGAAGAGGGCGGCGCCCGTTTCGTGTTCAACTGCAAGGCAGACGCTGGTCAGACGGTATTCCACATCCATCTGCACGTCGTTGGCGGACAAACAATGGGCTGGCCTCCGTTCCCGAAGGACTAGACGAAAGAACGCTCGTAAAACTCGCTATAGACTAAAGACGAAAGATTTATAATGGGTTTACGCCTTTTTCGTCTCTCGTCTTTAGTCTCTCGTCTATGATAAAAACTCGCGCTATAGTTCTGCACCGCTTTCCGTACAGCGATTCTAGCTTTATCGTCAAGGCGCTTACGGAAGAAAGCGGGATTGTCTCGTTTATCGTGAAGGGCGGAAAGAAAAAGGAATCTCCGTTCCGGGGAGCCCTTGATCCGCTCGCGTTAAGCGAAGTCGTTTTTCGCCAAAATCCGAATACCGATTTGCAGTTCATCAAGGAAGCAACGCTTTTGGACTGGCGGAAGAACTTGCGCAACGATTTACTCAGCCTTGCAAAAGCGCAGGTCATGACCGAAATGATTTTGCGCTACGCCCCGCAAGGCGTCCCCCTGCAAGAAGAATTTGAGCGATTGGAGCAAGCCATAAGCGAATTCGATTCCGATTCACCGCAAGATTCGCCGACTCCAGAAGGTTCCGCGCACTCGTCAACATCGAGTGTTCCTGACAAGTCGCGCATTTTTGCGCAGTGGCTTTTGGACACTTGCGATATGTGGGGCTACAATCTAGACCTCACCACTTGCAGCCGATGCGGTCGCACACTCGAAAAGCCTGCCGCAGACTTTTTCCCCGAAACAGGCGGATTCGTATGTCAATCGTGTCTCGGTGTCGAGCACCCGCGTGCACGATTAGAAACGCTCAATGGGCTTTGGGCGCTGCAAACAGGCGGCAAAATCGAACGTCCTGAATTCACCGAGAACGCGCTCCTCACCTACTTGCGCCACCACATCGGATTCTTGAAAGAGATTCATTCCATAAAGTTCCTGAACGAAACAAGAAAACTGTTTGGTCAGTAGCCAATAGTCAATGGTCATTAGCGATTAACCATAACCAATGACTAACAACCAACAACTAGCTACTAAATAGCCATAACTTTACACTATTTGTATATTTGCCCATAGTTGAAAAAGTTTAAGTGAAGAGGTCATCATGTTAACTCCAGAAGATATCAAGGCGAAAAAATCCAAGAACGAAATGATTTCCATGATCACCGCTTACGACTTCGCCTTTGCAAAAATCGCAGAAGCCGCCGGAATCGACCAGATTCTCGTGGGCGATAGCCTCGCAAACACCATGCTCGGTTACAAGAGCACTCGTGAAATCGGCATGACCGAAATGCTCATCTTCGCTGCAGCCGTTTGCCGCGGCGCTCCGAACACACACGTCATTGGCGATATGCCCTACATGAGCGACAAGGATCCGCAAACCGCTTACGATAACGCCCGCCGCTTTTTGGACGTGGGCTGCTCCAGCATCAAGCTCGAAGGCACACCCGAAGGCGTGATTGAATTTTTGCGCAGCAAGGACATTCCCGTTTGCGCCCACCTCGGACTTTTACCGCAGACCGCCGAAAACTTCAAGCAAAAAGGCAAAACCGAAGAAGAAGCTCGCGCTATTGAAGAGGCAGCAAAGTTCGTCGACAGTCTCGGATGTTTCGAAATGGTTCTTGAACACATTCCCGAAGAACTTGGTGCAAAAATCACAAAAGAAGTCTCCGCACCGACAATCGGCATTGGTGGCGGCAAGTTCACAGACGGTCATGTTCTCGTGATGCACGATGCTCTCGGCATGCATCCGAACAAAATTCCGCCGTTCGCCACAAAGTTCGTAGATATGTATTCCGTTGGTGTTCAAGGAGTTAAGAAATACATCGAAAGTGTTAAGGCTAGAGTTTAGTTAGCACAAACTAACAAGTATGTTTTAAACAAATTAATTACTCTTGTTATTCAAGAAACCGGTCTCCAAAAAAGATCGGTTTTTCTTTTGCCTATAATTTCATTCAACAGCAATTTCTCCATAACAAAATTTTTCAAAAAAAAATTGAATTTTTATAAAATAAGTGTTGATTATTTGTGAAAAAGAAGTTATTTTTCTGATATCAACAAATAAATAACATAAAAGGAAGAAAAAAAAATGGCTGAAACAAAAGTTGCAAAGAAACCCGCTAAGAAGCCCGCTGCTGCAAAGAAGCCCGCTGCCGCTAAGAAGCCGGCCGCTGCTAAGAAGCCCGCTGCCGCTAAGA
>NZ_DGUZ01000021.1:133653-174719 GCF_002394865.1 Fibrobacter sp. UBA4297
CCGCTGCCGCTAAGAAGCCCGCTGCTGCTAAGAAGCCGGCCGCCGCTAAGAAGCCCGCTGCCGCTAAGAAGCCCGCTGCCGCTAAGAAGCCCGCTGCCGCTAAGAAGCCCGCTGCCGCTAAGAAGCCCGCCGCTGCTAAGAAGCCGGCCGCCGCTAAGAAGCCCGCTGCCGCTAAGAAGCCAGCCGCCAAGAAGTAATCTTCTTTTTGACCCAACGATTTTGGCCCGCAGACCTCTGCGGGTCTTTCTTATATTGGCTTTATATTGGCGCCACGCCCCACGTTTACTATTTTTGTTAGCATGATTTCAGAAAATGATTTGACCCATTCGCAGAACATTCCCTTTGAAGAACGCATCGCCCGCATCGAAAAGATGATTGAAGCCGAAGCAGAACCGAAAGCATTCGAACTCGGACTTTTGCTCGCTCTCAAGATGGGCCAGGAAATTCGCGAAAAGAAACCGCTCGGCAGCACGACTGGCGACATCGTCGCCGCATGGAGTTCCAAGTATCCGGAATCCGTCGTCGAAGAAGCTATCGCTCACGCCAAGCAGTTCCTCACAAATCCAGGCGCCCTCGCCGAAAAGATGAAGAACATCATGCTGACAAAGATGAACAAGCAGGCCGAAAACGATAGCGCAAGTGGCACTGCAAGCGACGAGGCCGAAAGTGGAAAATAAACTCCAGGCAACCATCGACATCGGGAGCCACAGCTGCATTTTGCTAATCGCAGCGTTCGATGGTTCGACGAGCTCACCAACCGAAACAGTCTGCTCTAAGGACTCTGAGCCTGCCGAAGTGTCCACTGAATCCGCAAATCTCGAGACCTCCGAAATAGTCGGCACCAAGGACACTGAGCCTGCCGAAGTGCCCGCAGAAAAACACGAAGCCACCCCGCGCAAGATTCTCGTGCCGAAACTCCAGAAGGTCGAAGTCTGCCGCCTCGGCGAAGACATTTACGAACACGGAAAAATCACGCCCGAACGCATCCAGGAACTCGTCAACATCATGACCAAGTTCCGCATGGACTTGCACGCCCTCGGTGCAGACCTCAAGGCAGTCGCCATGACCGAAGCCATGCGCAAGGCCACAAATCCGGACGAAGTGATTGAAGCTGTTGAAAAAGCCGTGTGGGTCAAGCCGCGCGTCATCACAGGCGAAGAAGAAGGCAAGCTCACCTACCGTTCCGTCAAGGAATGGCACGGCGAAGGAAACGTCACGATTGACATCGGTGGCGGATCCACAGAACTCAGCAACGGAGAATCGACATTCTCGATTCCCGTTGGCGCTCTCAAGATGTTCAAGGCAATGGGCCCAATTCCAGGACCGGAATACAAGAAGTTTATCAAGGAAACGTTCAAGGATTTGTCTTTCAAGGGCATGACGAAAAAGCCTGTCTACCTTATCGGTGGTACAGGCACCGCACTTGCGATGGTCTTCTTGAACAGTCAAACATTTGACTACAAGGCGATCGAAGGTCTCGAAATGAGCCTCGCCGACCTTGAAGCAGTCACCACACGCATCACGAACCTTTCGAAAGAACTCCGCGCGATGCTCCCGGGACTTGGAAACGGCCGCCACGAAGTTATCATTTGCGGTTTGTTCTGGTTGCGTTCGCTCCTCGAAAAGCTCCGCGTAGAAACGTTCAAGATCAGTACGGCTGGACTGCGCTTCGGACTCCTCTACCCGCCTGAAAAAGAACCGGAACCCAAGCCAAAGAAACGCCCGGCATTTTTGAAAAGTTAGTTGATAGTTATTAGTAGTTAGTCATTAGTCATTAGTTATTAGTTGTTTGTTGTTTGCGATAGCTATTGACCATAGACCAATGACTAATGACCATTGACAAATAAAGGAGATGCTTGATGGATCCTATCACCTCTACGAGGCTCCAGGATGACAGAGCAAAAAGATTATGCGTATAAACAAGTACATTTCTCTCAGTGGTTTTGCTAGCCGCCGCGCTGCAGACGAACTCGTCGCCGACGGTCGCGTACAGGTGAACGGAGAAACGATCTCTGACCTCGGGCATCAAGTGGACGAAACCAAGGACCAGGTGACGGTTGACGGAAAGTTGCTGAAGCTCCCGACAAACAAGAAAACAAAAGTCATCATGCTCCACAAGCCGGCCGGTTGTGTATGCACCAAGGACGACCCGCAGGGCCGCCGCACGGTTTACGATTACTTGCCACCGGGATACCATAATTTCAAGTACGTTGGACGGCTCGACTTGCAGAGCCGCGGTCTCTTGCTGTTTACCGACGACGGCGAATTGCTTTACCGCCTCACGCACCCGAGCTTCGAAGTGCCGCGCAGCTACTACGTGTGGACAACGCGTCCGCTCAGCGAATCCGCCGCCCAGCGCTTGGTCGATGGCGTGGACATCCGCGACCCGGAAGATCCGGACGCCCAGGAAGAAATCGCATTTGCAACAGACGTCTACCTCGAAAACGGATTTGCAGAACTTGTGCTTATCGAAGGCAAGAACCGTGAAATCCGCCGCATGATGCGAGCTGTCGGTTACGAAATCCGCGACCTTAAGCGCGTAAGCTACTGCCAGATTCAGCTCGGGGACTTGCCCGCAGGCGAATTCCGCGAACTTACCGCAAACGAAATGAACAAATTGCGACAGGCCGTGCATTTGTAGCGGCTTCGCCGCACTTCCTACCGCCTACTTCCTACTGTCTACTAAAAAATGAAACGTACTCTCTATATCGGTGATGTTCATGGTTGCGCAGACGAACTCTCTGCGATTATCGACCAATTCGGTTTCGTGCGCGGTAGCGACACCATTTACCAGACCGGAGACATCATCAACAAAGGCCCGGACATGATGCGCGCCATGCGCATTGTCGAGGAACTCGGTATTCTGACCGTCCGCGGGAATCACGAAGAACATCTCATCCGCATGATGGAAACGCCCAAGAGCAACTGGACCGAAAAGCAGAAAAAGCGCTTCAAGGCGCTCTCGCTCGACGAATGGGTTTACATCCGCGATACCGTGAAGAACTGGCCGCTCTGGCGCGACACACCGCACGCCCTCCTCGTGCACGCAGGCCTAGAACCGGGCAAGACGCGTCTCGAAGACATGAGCCCCGAAGTGCTCCTTTCCATCCGCTACTGGAATGACAAGCCCTGGTTTGAACAGGTCAAGTGGAACAAGCGAGTTATCTTTGGACATTGGGCCAAGATGGGCTTCGTGAACATTCCTGGATTTATCGGTCTCGATTCCGGTTGCGTCTACGGCAAGGCTCTCACCGCCTGGTGCCCCGAAGAAGACAAATTCTATAGCGTCCCCGCCCTCCGCGAATACACGCCCGTCAAGGACAAGGCAAAAGAATCCGAAGCAGCCCCCTGCAAAGTGCTCGGCGACAACTCCCCCGATTCCGTGCCGCCCAAAACATTCGACGAAATCAAGGAACGCATCGCAAGCGGCGACATCGCCCGCAAGGAAGAAACTCCCGAAGAAAAAAACATCCGCAAGGCTAGCCCCTCCATCAGCGCAGAATGGGCCGGGTATTAGCGCCTGCGGCGCAGTAAACAGTAGACAGGATCAGTTAGGCGGCGAAGCCGCGATTATAAAAAAAATTCCTACTTCCTACCGCCTACTTCCTACTAACCACTAACCACCAACCACTCTAATTTCTATCTTTACACTAGGCATTTAACCACGGAACAACAATGACAGCAGAAGAACTTTACAATCGTCTCAAGTCCGTCAAGCCGGGCGCAGCCCTTTGCACCTACACCATGGAAAAGGTGGAAAAGATGCTCCCGCTCATCAATGAAATCAACGAGCTCAAAAAGGAACAGGATACCGTTATCCTCGCTCACAGCTATTGCGCTCCTGAAATTCTTTTGGGCGTTGCCGACTTCACGGGCGACAGCTTTAAGCTCAGCAAGGACGCAACAACAGTCCAGCAAAAGACGATTCTCTTCTCTGCAGTGCGTTTCATGGGTGAAACCGCCAAGATTTTGAACCCGCAAAAAGACGTGATTATCCCGGGCCCACTCACGGGTTGCAGCCTCGCCGATTCCATTACCGGCAAAGATGTCGAAGAACTCCGCAAGCAGAATCCGGACTACACGTTTGTCTGCTACATCAACACGACTGCCGACGTGAAAGCCGCCTGCGACGTCTGCGTGACTAGCGGTAACGTGATGCACATCGTCGAAACGCTCCCGTCCGACAAGATTTACTTTGTTCCGGATGCACTCATGGGCCAGAACATCATCGATGAAATGAAGCGTCGCGGAGTCAAGAAGGATATCAAGCTCTATAACGGCTGCTGCTACGTTCACGAAAACTACGACCCGGATTTGATCCAGTTCTTCCGTAGCCAAAACCCAAATCTCAAGGTGATTAGCCACCCGGAATGCAATCCGTCTGTCGCCATGCTCAGCGACTACGTCGGAAGCACGGGCCAGATGGTGAGCTACATCAACCAACAGCCCAAGAACAGCTGCATCTTGCTCCTCACGGAATGCGGCCTCAATGCCCGTATGCACTATGAACATCCGGACATGAACTTTATCGGTAGCTGCTGCATGTGCAAATACATGAAGTCAAACTCGCTCGAAAACATTTTGGAAGCCCTCCGCCACCCCGAAAAGGCAGAACACATCTCGCTTGACGAAGGCGTGCGCGTGAAGGCTAAAAAGTGCATTGACGCGATGTTCAAATACGCCGAATAATTTGCTGAACGCACTGCGGTTCACAACAAGCGACCTTAAAATTTCTATCTTTGCGTCACTCGGATTGTGGGATGTCAAAATCTCTGGAGGATAAAAGATGAAGAAATTTTTATTAGCTTTAACCTTGTTGTGTTCCGCCGTTTTTGCGCAACCCGACGACAGCGATTTCACATACTGGCCACGTTCCTATTTTGCAAGCGTCGGTTTCAATGTCATCGCAAACCGAGGTGACTTTTTCAAGCGCACCATGAAAGTTGTAGACAAGGATGGCTTCGAAGAAACTGTCAACCTTCCGATTTCAAAACTTTTCATAGCCCCGGATTACAATCTCGGAGTCAACGTCCGTGATTTTTCATTTACCCTCTCGTTCCAGTATTGGACATACCTTTCCAAAATTGCAGAGTTGCCCGAAGACAAAAATGAACAGGACGTCCGTTATTACAGATTCGGTTTCGAGGCGACCTACAACTTTTTCTATCCTGAATTTTTCCAGGTGGGTATTGGTCTCGGTTATTCTTTCTCAAACTTAAAAATCGAAGACAACGTCACTAGCGAAAAAGGATTTTTTGATTCCGAGCTGATGGGTTCTGGTCTTGGAATTATCACTTACATCCGCTATTACATAACGGATTTTTTCTGCCTTTCTCCATCTCTGCGCATTTACGAGAACTGGTATAAGGCAGTCCATACCGACAACAGCGGGACCGTGGAATTTCACGACAAGGACATCAGCTATTTTTGGCAAACCTACATAGCCGTATCCCTCAACGCGATGGTTCAGTTTTAATTAAAACTAAAGAAGGCACAAAAAATGATAACATTCCTAATCGGTGTTGCAATCCTCATCCTTGGATATTTCACCTACGGCAAGTTCGTCGAACGCGTGTTCGGTCCAGATGACCGCAAGACTCCTGCGCTCGCAAACCCGGATGGCGTTGACCGCGTCCCGATGCCGCACTGGAAAAACGTTCTCATTCAGCTTTTGAACATTGCAGGCATTGGCCCTGTGATTGGCGTGATTCTTGGCATCAAGTTTGGCGCTATCGTGTTCATCTTGCTCCCGCTCGGAAACGTGCTCGGCGGTGCGGTGCACGACTACTTCAGCGGCATGATTAGCATGCGCAACAACGGTTACAACGTTCCGGCTCTCTCCCGCAAGTTCTTGGGCAAGGGACCGGCAAAACTTGTAATGACACTCATTTCCGTGGCGCTCATTCTCGTTGGCGCCGTGTTTACCACGACTCCGGCCGCTCTCGTGAACACCCCGATTCTCGTCGGCAGCCACGTCTCGCCGACACTTTTCTGGGTCGCCGTCGCAGTGATTTTCGCATACTACTTCATCAGCACATTCTTCCCGATTGACAAGATTATCGGCCGCATCTACCCGGTTTTCGGTGCACTCCTGATTCTCGCCTCCCTTGCTATTTTCGTGGGCATTGTCCCGAACTTGAACGTACTCGATGAATTCTGCTTTAGCGACATCTTGAGCAACTTCCACAAGCATCCGGCAGGTCAGCCGATTATCCCGATGCTCTTCGTGACGATTGCCTGCGGTATCATTAGCGGCTTCCACAGCACTCAGAGCCCGCTCGTTGCACGTACTGAAGTCACGGAAAAGACCGGCCGCCAGACATTCTACGGCATGATGATTATCGAAGGTTTGATTGGTATGATTTGGGCTGCAGGTGGCATGTTCATTTATCACCAGATGCCGGAACTCTTGACTGGCGCTTCGGGCGTGAAGGTCTTGAGCGTTCTCGTTTCGACCGTGATTCCCTGGGCTCCAATTTCGATTCTCGTGGTCGTAGGCGTGATTATCCTTGCTATCACAAGTGGCGACACCAGCCTCAGAAGCCTCCGCCTTACCGTTGCAGAACTCACCGGGCTTGAACAGACTTCTGTCAAGAACCGCCTCCTCCTTACAGTTCCGATGTTCGCCCTTTGCGCTGTGATTATCTTCTGGAGCAACATGAACCCCGAAGGTTTCAACATCTTGTGGAACTACTTCAGCTGGAGCAACCAGCTCATGGCCGTTTGCAGCCTCTGCGTGGCAACCGTCTACCTCCGCAGCAAAAAGAAGAACTTCTGGATTGCGCTTATCCCGTGCATGTTCATGACGTTCATTACAGCCGATTACATTCTCTGGGTGAGCCCGGAAAACCTCAAGGGCGCTCCGCTCGGATTTGGTCTCGACTACAAGACGGCCCTCGTGATTGCACTCCATGATGCCGCTATCCTCGGATTCTTCCTCTGCGTCCGTGGCAAGGAGCTTACCAAGATGCCTGGTTTCGATGCCGATGTTTGGAGACCGGAACTGGACAAAGGTAAAATTCCGAAGGCTCAATAAACAAGCGTAACCAGCAAATTCAATCAATGCAAGAACAATCCACAACAAATAAAGGAGATGCCCGATTAAATCGGGCATGACAGTTGTTGTGGTCGTCAAAGGCAGCATAAAATCCATCACGTTCCATAGCCAGCAAAATGGCTTTACCGTGATGCGCCTGAACGATATCGAAAGCAAGAAAATCGTTGTCGTCACGGGAACATTCCCTGCACTACAACCCGGCGAAACCATAGCTGTAGAAGGCGACTGGGGTAGCCATCCGAAATACGGGAAGCAGTTCCAGGCCACTTCTTTTGAATATTTCGCCACAGACGATAACGACATCCTAGCATACTTGGCGAGCGGGCAGTTCCCAGGCGTGGGGCAAAAGATTGCCGAACGCATTGTAGAAGCTTTTGGCGATGCAACCGCCGACATTCTCGACAACGATCCGGACAAATTCCGCGAAGTAAAAATCAAAGGCTTCCCCGCCCGCAAGGTGGAAGCTTTTTTGGCACGTTGGCAAGAAGCGCGTCACAGCCGCGAAACGATGCTGTTCTTGTACAAGCACGAAATTGTCGGCAGTGTAGCTAAGCGTCTTTGGAACAAGTTCGGGCAAGCAACCATCGAACGCATCACGCAAAACCCGTACATGCTCTGCGAAGAAGTCTGGGGTATCGGATTCTTGAAAGCCGACGAAATCGCGCAGAAAGTCGGATTCCCGAAAGACAGCCCCGAGCGTTTTCAGGCAGCGTTACTTTACACATTGCAAGAAGCGTCTGTGAGCGATGGGCACGTATTTTTGCCAAAGAACGTATTGTTAGAACGCACGTTCCGCAATTTACGTTTGCAACCTGACGACGACGGTCCCATCAACACGCTCCTCGACGAATTCGAAAAAGCAAGCGAAATTGGGCGCATCAAACGCGAAGGCGACGACTGCTATTTTCCACCGCTTTACAACGCCGAACAGCGAATAGCAGACAACATCAAGCTCCGTTTGCGCTACAACGAACTGCCAATAGACAACTTTGAAAACAACCTTGCGCAGTGGGAACGCGAACACAAGTTCAGCTTTGACCCCATTCAAAGGCGCGCTATCCAGATGGCGCTCTCGCGAAAGATTTCGATTATCACAGGTGGCCCCGGCACAGGCAAGACAACAATCCTCAAGGGAATCTTGTACCTTGCACGCCAAATGGAAGAATGCGTGAGCCTCACGGCACCCACAGGCCGCGCCGCCAAGCGCATGGGAGAATGTTGCGGCGAAAAAGCCCGCACCATCCACCGTCTGCTGGAAGTGGACCCGATTTCGGGCAAGTTCCACCGCGATGGAGACAACAAGCTCCAATGCAATTTACTTATCGTCGATGAATTCAGTATGGTCGATACGTGGCTTGCAGCCTCGCTCCTCGAAGCGACGCCACTCAATGCGAGAATCGTTCTCGTGGGCGATGCCGACCAGCTCCCCAGCGTGGGAGCTGGCAATGTGCTGAACGACTTGTTGCGTTGCCCCAAGATTCCGAGCACCCGCCTTCAGCACATTTTCCGCCAGGCCGGCGGAAACGACATCGCCGACAAAGCATCTAAAATCAATCAGGGCATTAGCCCCTCGCCCATCGAAGGCACGAACTTCCACTTTTTGCCCTACGAGTCGGCCGATGAAGCTAAAGACATCATCGCCCGCCTCGTCACGCGCGGCATCAAGGAAAAAATCGACATTGACACGCAAGAGATGCAACTCCTCACGCCAATGCGCAAAGGACCGCTAGGCATTTATGAGCTCAACAACTTTTTGCAAGACCTCCTGAACCCCGGCAAGGAACGCATTAAAATCGCGAGCGGCAACTGGAGTACTGGCGACCGCGTGATGCAAATTCGCAACAACTACGACAAGAACGTGTTTAACGGAGACGTCGGCATCATCTACAAAATCGGGAAAGACACGAAAAAAATCACGGTCTTTTACGATGACAAGACTGTCGATTACGAGCCCGATGAAGCCGATGAACTTATCCTTGCGTACGCCTGCACCATCCACAAGAGCCAGGGTAGCGAATACCCCGCCGTCATCGTCGTGCTAGATTCAAGCCACAGCATCATGCTGCAAAGGAACCTCATCTACACCGCCATCACGCGTGCGAAAGGCCATGTGTGGATTTTGTCTGCACCGGGAGCGTTCTATCAAGCCGTGCGCAACAACCGCAGCACAAGACGCTACACACGCCTCACCGAAAAGTTGGGTTAGTTTCAAGAAGCGCGGGCATTTCAGCACGAGCATTCGATGATTCTCATCACTATTGACTAATAACTAATGACTAACGACCAAATTTATTTCGGCCAGTAGTCTGTCGGCTTTTGATTCAAATAAATGAGCCTAGCCCATTCACCGCTTTGCGCTTTATTCATAAAGTAAAGCTCATCGAGCTTGCCCTTGAGAACGCGGTCAATCTTTCCACTTGACTGCTTGCGTGCGCCAATGACAAACGGCCCATCCGAGATTCGCTTATCACTAGTCTTGTTGATGCTAACCGAGACTTTTTCGAGCTCGCCATTCCTGTAAATCGCCGTCGAATCACCCGATTTTACCACAGTCAAGTGAACCCATTGCTTGTAATCTATTTCTGGAGCCGTTGCAATATTTGCTGTATACCAATGATCCGGATTCGTCTCGTCCATTTCCTTGAACATCCAGCTTGAGCTATCGCTATCGCGAGCCTGGTACTTGAAATGGTATTCCGATTCAGACTTGCCCCAGATGAAACGCGATGTCGAAGTGTCTTCGACATTCACCCAGAACGACGCCGTAAAACGAGAAGTATCCGTCAGTGCAAAGGCGCGGTCATCGGCCGTCCCCCCAACTTCAATATTGGAAGATTTTCCGTTAAAGACAAACGCGCCGCCAATAATTCCATCGCCAGTAGTAACGTCTGTGACATGTCCCTTGAACGGATTATCGCCAGATGTCGAAACGGTCGAATCCAGGAATTCCCGTTCATCAAAATTCCAGGCCGCCACAAAGCCATCCGTATAAGAGAACGGATCTGCGGCGCGCATCAAGCCCTGCGCATTCCCAGCAGCACCTGAGCGCGCCCCATTCCACGCAAAAACGAGCTTTTGCATTTCGCGTTGCGGATAAAGCGTTGACAAACGAACCCACAGCCCCATCGGGACAGAATCCCTGTCATAAACGACCTTGAAAGTCGCCCAATCCGAAGCCGGTTCCAAATAAACTTTCATCGCAAAAATATTTTTGACAAGCGATTCATGGTCATCCGCATTCAGGTCGCTCAAACGAATATACAGCGGGAATCCCTCGATAGTGTCATGCAGGTCAATACCCGAAGCAGCCGTGTTGAGCGGGATTTCCAATATGTGGAGCGATTCATCGTAGAAAAATTCCTGAACGGCATCCGTATTTTCAACAAGAACAGCCTTGATGCTATTGGCCCCCTCCGAAGTACTCACTTGTACTGAATCATAGTACGATGCCGGCACACCGGTAAAAGTCGCATACTTTCCCGCTTCATCCTCCGCAATCTTCGCAGTTGCCTTGTATGTCGAACCCACAATGGAAACGCTTGCTAGCGAATCCTTGGAGTCTTGCAAATAAATCTTGATATCGTGACTTTGATCCAATCCCAAACTGATAGTTTGCGCAGCATCCGTCGCAATTTTCAGGCCCGACTCACGAAGCGCAAAAGACCAGCCATCCGGCACTTCATAAAACGCTTCCAAGTTGTAAACGCCCTCAGGCAAGTTATCAAATGCAAAATGCCCTGCCGAATCCGCAGTCGTCGCATAGTACGATGTGCTATCTTCTTTTGCAGGGTCATAATCCGTCGGGACGCAGTAAACACGTGCAAACGCAGCACCTTTTGTAGCACCTTGCGAACCTTCCACAAGTGCAAGCGTGCCCATCAGTTCCGGGGAACCGACTTCGGAGCTGTTCCCGCCCGCCACCTTATTGTCGGAGCAAGATACGAGGAAAACCATTGCAAGCAACGCCTGCAACGCGAACAATGCAGAAACCGCCGATTTAGCCAATCGAGTATTTCGTTTCATTGCATCCTCACTTGGACAACGGGAAAATCTGGATATTCATCTGGAAAACGCGGCCACCGTCCTCGTCCTCATTAGCAATCATAGAAATTTTTTTGCGGAATTCATTGATGCACTTGACAATTTTCTTGTAAGAAGCCTCCGAAATGCCGAGAGTCACACTGCTGAGGTTACGTTCGCTGCCAGGAATCGTCGAAATGGATTCCTTCGCCAAATCAATAAATTCCTTGTGATAATTGATAAACGCCTGCTGGATGACCTTGTCGCCCGTGCTAATTGCCGGATTGTTCAAAATCCAGTTGCCCTTGGCGTCCTTCTTGATGAGCCCGACGCGTTCCAGCAAATCCACCGCCTGCCGCGCCTGCTCTCCCGAAATCGGCGGCATCAAGCGCGCCCCGAGAGCACCGTAGTCACCATCAAAACCAATCATCCCAATAATTGAACGGATTGCAGAATAATACCAGTGCGAATAAACTTCATACTGGTACGCGCGGGTCAAAAGCATCTGCTGCGTGAAACGATAAGTCGCCGTGATTTCTTCCATGCGCTTCTTGTAGTTTTCACGCTCATCGCCGTTGGACGCCTGACAGAACAGCACCATCGCCTCGAAATATGCAGCCTCGCTTTCATCGAATTGCAAGCCACCGACAATTTTCGCAATGCTTGCCGGAGTGAGGCTCTTTTCGCCCTTCATCACACGCGAAATAAAATCCTTGGACGAAAATCCAAGCTTGTCCGAAAAACTCCGCAGCGAATAACGGCGGTTCAAGGCTTGCGCACACTCAAAATAGTGCCGCAAATAGGCGCGGTAATCATCAAATTCAAAAACCGACATGCGCTTCGGAGGGATAGAACCGAGACGCTCTTCAGGCTGCGATTTTTCTGCACTGGATTTCATACTCTAAAAATATATTGTAAAGGCGATATTCGGTAAAAAGGCCCCAAAAACAGCCACAAAATCGTTGTCTACCGAGGACGCTTTGTTCCCGAGGCACCTGTTTTCCCTCGACATTTAGGGCTCACGCATCTATCTTTATAAAAAAAGGAATTTTGCTCTAGCATCGGATTGAGCTATAAAAGCCCCACACCAAAACAAGCTCTAGCGATGCTACGAGAACAGATCCATCTCTCAAACACGCAGGGAACGACTCCGGTCGTTCCCTTTTCAGCTTGTCATGCCGGCCATGTGCCGGCATCGCCATTCCTTGTCAGAAAATCCTAGCGTTTAGTGTAAATTTTCTGATGCGAAGAGCCGCGAGCATTCAAAACACGACCTTGAGCGTCAAAGCGTTGCACCGATTTAGCCATATTCGCAGCACCCGCCGATCTTTCGCGAGCGATTTCACGAGCACCTGGCTTCAAGGCAGTCGTCTTTTCGACTTTCAACGGCACAGTCACAATCCGCGAAAGCGTATTCTCATCCACTTTCACAGAAACCTTGTACTCGCCTACTTCCGAAGCCTCAAGCGTTTCACGAGTTTCGCCTTCGAGGAGTTTTCCGTCTTTGTACCACTGGTAACCAAAACCCTTCGGGGCCTTGAGCGTCGAACCATCCTGCGTAACTTGCAATGTATCCATTTGCAAATGGGCATACACAATTTCGGCCAAGTGCTTTGCGCCCTCGACAGACGGATGCACCATATCTTCCAAATACCAGCTCGGATTTTCAAGGGCGCTAAAACGAGAATGCAAGTCAATCACGTTCACGCCCTTTTTGAGCCCCGCCTGCAAAATCGCCGGATTCACGCGATTCACGACCGCCGTATCAAGAATATTCCATTCTACGTTGTTCACATAAGGTGCCAAGCAAATAAAAATATGCGGTTTCGATTTCACCTGAAACGTGTCAATCAACGCCTCAAAATCCGCCGTAATCGCAGAGTCCACCGCAGCATCCAGCGCCGGAGTATTCCAAGTCGTGTATGCCTTGGAATCGTTCGTACCCAGCTCAATGATAACCGTATCCGCTGCAAATTCAATCGCCGGCGCAAAGCGGTAACCCTTCCAGTACGAAGCCTGATCGTCCTTACGAACCGTAAGCCCGCTCACGCCAAAATTCTCGACCGTATCGCTCGGCGCATTTTCGCGAAGCATCCCCTGCAAATGATGCGGATAACTCGTCTGGTCGGGCCAGGACTCAATCCCGTAACCGTACGTAATGCTATTGCCAACGCAAGCGACCTTGCCCGCCGCAAACGCCGAAACCGAAGTTGCTACAACCGTAGCCGTCAAAACAATCTTCCCAAACATATTCATAACCATGTGATAAATATAACGATTCTAAAACCCAAATTTTGTCTCAAATCCAAAGCAACGGCCTTTTGATGGGGTCACATCGACAAAAGCAATTCCATCATTATCGTAAACCGAACTTGTAACACCATTCCAATATTGATATCCACCAAAAAATCCTATTTCCCATAGAAAATTTCCCAAATTCCATACCACACCTAATTTTCCAATTGCATTGCCTCCCCAACCAAAACTTCTATGTTTTCCAAGATCCACTTCTATTCCTCTATAATTATCATACAACAAAGACGGAGATGCCATTACTTGAACAAAAATAGACATGCTATTATAGGGAACATTGCGATGTTTTACGTGAACTTTCGAAAAAAAAACAACATCCCTGAAAAGATTCGTTTCCAAATATTGTCTATAGCCAACCCCAACACTCCAAATACTTTTAAAGCCTTCCCATTCGTCTTGAAAATCATAAAATCTGAAAATCGACGAAAAATTAAACATCATAGAACCACGATAGCTATTCTCTTTCTCTATGTCAAAATCCAAGACTACAAGGCCAAAGAAAACTGTTAAAGCATCGGAAAACACGAATAAATTTGCATAGTAATTTAATGACGGAGGTACCGAATCCGTAACAGAGTGATACAAAAGCTTAGACTCTTTCTGTTCGTCAACTTCATTATATTCACTATAATACGCGAACGTAGGTTTGACAAAAAACAAAATCATAGCAAAAAGAATAGTCGGATAAAATCTAGACATATAAAGCAATTTATAAAAACGATCCTATTTCAATTTAATAAAAAAAGGATGTCCACGGCACCCTTAACACCCAACTCATAACTCTCCTACGCACACAGATTCATCAAGTCGTAATACATGAGGCGAGTATGCGGGTCATGGTCTTCTACGTTCATGAAGCGGAATCCATTCTTCTCGTAAAAGGGAATAGCCTCTAAATAAGCATCAACAGTCAGGAACCGGCATCCAGTCTTGTTCTCAAAAACGAACATGGACTTGATGTAATCCAAGACCGTTGTACCAATTTGTTGACCTTTGGCAGATTCATCAACGCCCAAACGGCATAGCTTTACCGCAGGATAGCTTTTCAAGCGTTTTTCATTGGGGAATCCCTGCTTTTTGCGAAAACGGTTAAACTCCGTTTTATCCTTGAAGTCTCCGACGGCCACTTTGTCATTTGCCAAACTGCAATAGGCCAGCATGCGCCCAGTTTCGGCATCAGCACAGGCATAACTCACGGCTAGCAAATGCTTTTGGAATCCCGACGCACGATTTTGAATAAAGTCATCTAAATCGGGGTCGCCACAGCGAAAGTCTTTAACGGAATTTTCAGGATTTAACCGAATAAATCTTACTTTGGTCTTTTCTATGTATTGTTGAACCACGGATCAATACCTCCATTGGCTTCTTCGCGGGCACGCTTTTCGGCCATACCCAGTTCATAAGCCTTTTTCATAAATTCGTAGTTCCGCAAGCGGCGGGCACGAACTTCTGGAGGTTCGGGGCGACGTTCCTGCATTGCAGCAAGAAAACGGCGGGCATCTTCACCAAAGAGTATCGGAGTTTCGCGAATAGGTCTGGCCATAGCTTTGTCCTTTGTTTATTTCATATAAGTAACGGATATATTAACTATGGAGCATCACTAGACAGGTGAAACCCGGCAACACACTTCTACGGTGGTGTCTATAATATAAAATGTTCAAATTTTAAAAACAAGGGGTCGCTTGTCGGGCCTTTCATTTTGCAATCAACCGTTTGCAAAAGATTCATTTTTTTACAAAGGCACAAACATTTTAGACAAATAAATCTGCAAGCGTTTTATGAACAGCTCTCGCCTAATTTTTTCTAAGATTTACAAACTTTTTCATCTGCAGTCCCCAAAGCCCAACAAAAGGCCTACTTGATTATTTTCCATAACGAATGTAGCTTTAAAGTACCTCAATAAAGAACAACTCAAGGAGTTAAAAATGGCATTCGTTAGCATTGGACAGAAATATGGTTTTGTGAGTGCCGGCGATGTATTCCGTAAAAGACTTGCCGATGCCCATGCAGAAACACAAAAGGTACGTGACAAGCTCAACAAAGCAGAAGCCGAAAAACTAGAAACAGCTAGGGCTCTCTACAGAGATGGAGTTCCTTTGGAAACGCTGGTCCTCAGATTTAATCTGACAAAAGACCAAATTATCGCATAACACAAAAGGACGAGTTCAACTCGTCCTTTTGACTTAACCCCTAAAAATGGCGATGCCGTCCCCATTCGCGGATCATGACCACATAAGAACTAAAGTTCTAAGTGGTCAAAGAGAACGGAGTCCGGCATGACATTCTCAAAGCAAAGCGCCTTTACGCACCTCGCACTTACGTATTGTATTCCCTGTCGGGGTGTTCCGCCATCTCGTCCAGTTGAATCTGGTGGATGACCACATGGCCTTCGACAAGGCTCTTTTGCACATCGATAATGCGCTGGTTCCAAGAACCTCTGAACTTAATGTCCAGGGACTTTTTCGCCATGACAAACGGACCGTCGATGAGGATGTCCGCAAACGAGAGCAGTTCAAAGAGCTCCGGCTTTTCGGGCGTAAGCTTCATCAGCTGTTCGTACGTGTATCCCGTGAAAATCACGAGATTGAGACCGCGTTCCTTGATTTCGCGGGCAAGCGGAATAAGAGCCGCCGCCTGATCCATCGGATCGCCTCCGCTAAACGTCACGCCATCGAGCAGCGGATTATCCTTGATCATCGTGATGATCGCTTCGCGCTCGATAAAGTGTCCGCCCTCAAAATCATGAGTCTGCGGATTCTGGCAACCCGGGCAGTTGTGGTGACAGCCCTGGGTAAACACAGTCAAGCGGATTCCGGGACCATCCACGAATGATTCGGGCTCAATCCCTGCAATCCGCAGTGGAGGATATTCATCCATCTTATACGCCGTGCTTCACGCGATCGTTGACTTCAGCACGCTTGGCGTTGTTGAAACGGTCGACTGTACCGACGAGGTAACCCGTAATGCGGCGGATGCGTTCGAATCCAACACCTTCACCATACTGAGAGAGTTCTTTTTCAGACATTTTTTGCACTCCTTGTTTGCGGCTTCGCCGCAGTTCTTCGAGCCATTCTGAGCAATCCAAGAATCAACTGGATCCTTCGACTTCGGGCTACGCCCTACGCTCAGGATGACACAAAATCTAAGTTCTACTTACCTAATCCCTCTGAATGCGGGCATTCCAGGGAATTTCTTTCTAAGTTCTTCTATCTTTTCGCAAGAGATGGCATGGCCTTCACTACGTCCGCAGCGCGGGCAAACATCGCCAATCACACCCACAAATCCGCAAACCGGATCGCGGTCCACCGGATGGTTGATAGAACCATAACCGATACCGACCTTTGCCATGTGCTTCACAATCTTTTCAAAAGCGTCCAGGTTCTGCGTCGGGTCGCCATCAAGTTCGACATAGCTGATGTGACCTGCGTTCGTGAGCGCGTGGTACGGAGCTTCGAGCGAGAGCTTCTTGAAAGCAGAAATCTTGTAGTAGACCGGCACGTGGAAAGAGTTCGTGTAGTAATCGCGGTCGGTAACGCCCGGGATAATGCCAAACTTCTTCTTGTCTATGCGCACAAAACGGCCCGAGAGGCCTTCAGCCGGTGTTGCAAGCAAGCTGAAGTTGAGGCCAAGGCGTTCGGATTCCTTGTCGCAGAATTCGCGCATGTGGCCGATAATCTTGAGGCCGAGTTCCTGAGAAGCTTCGGATTCGCCGTGGTGCTTGCCCGTGAGCATCACCAATGTTTCAGCAAGGCCGATAAAGCCAATGGAGAGCGTACCGTGCTTGATGACTTCACCCACGGTATCTTCCCAGCCAAGCTTGTCGGAATCAATCCACACGCCCTGTCCCATGAGGAACGGGAAGTTCTTGACCTTGCGGCGGCTCTGCACGGCAAAGCGTTCCATGAGCTGGTCGCTCACGAGCTGAAGCATGCGGTCGAGTTCCTTGAAGAACAGGTCCACGGACTTCATCTTGATGGCAATACGCGGGAGGTTAATCGAGGTAAAGCTCAAGTTGCCACGGCCGTAAGAGATTTCGCGGCTCGGGTCGTAATGGTTGCCAATCACGCGGGTACGGCAGCCCATGTACGAAATTTCGGTTTCCGGATGACCCGGCTTGTAGTACTGCAGGTTGTACGGAGCGTCCTGGAAGCTAAAGTTCGGGAACAGGCGCTTGGCACTCACGCGGCAGGCGAGCTTGAACAAGTCGTAGTTCGGTTCGCCCGGATTGAGGTTGATGCCGTCCTTGACGCGGAAAATCTGGATCGGGAAGATAGCCGTTTCGCCACCGCCGAGACCTTCTTCGGTCGTGAGGAGCAAGTTCTTCATGACCATGCGGGCTTCCGGTTCCGTGCACATACCATAGTTGATGCTAGAGAACGGAGTCTGGGCACCAGCGCGGCTGTGCATGGAGTTCAAGTTGTGGACAAAAGCTTCCATTGCCTGGAACGTTGCCTTGTCGGTTTCTTCGTAAGCCATCTTTTCGGCAAACTTCTGGGCGTTCTTTACCGTTTCGGCGTCATAAGTTTTGGAAAGTTCGTGGGCTTCAGTTGTCTGGAACTTTTCATTCGGCACGAGCGTTGCGACCATGCCCATTTCAGCCATTTCGCCGTGGAGCTTTTTCACCACCGGCAGGACTTCTTCTTCGGTTTTGCCAGTCAAGAGCATGAGAGCCTTGACCATGTTCGAAAGGTAAGCCTTGCGATACGTGATGCGCACACCGTTTGCCATGGCGTAATCGAAGTTCGGCACAGACTGTCCACCGTGCTGGTCGTTCTGGTTACTCTGAATGGCGATAGCGGCCAAAGCGGCGTAACTGCGGATATCCTTCGGTTCGCGCAAGTGGCCATGACCTGTGTTGAAGCCGTTCTTGAACAACTTAATGAGGTCAATCTGGCAGCAAGTCATCGTCAAAGAATAGAAGTCGAGGTCATGGATGTGAATGTCACCATCCATGTGGGCGCGGCTGTGTTCCGGCTTGAGCATCATCATCGTGTAGAAGTGCTTAGCGGATTCGCTCCCGTACTTGAGCATGGTGCCCATAGCGGTATCGCCGTCGATATTGGCGTTTTCGCGCTTGAGGTCGGATTCCTTGGCAGAGCTGAACGTAATGTCATGAAGCGTCTGCATGAGGCGGGTGTTGACTTCACGGACGCGAGTACGTTCGGCACGGTACAAGATATAGCTCTTCGCGGTATCGGCGTAACCACCTTCGGTCAAAGCCTTTTCAACAGCATCCTGGATTTCTTCGATGTCCGGCTTGGTCTTATTTTCGGCTTCCAAGTGGCCTACAGCTTCGGCAGCAACCTTGAGAGCGACGTTCGTCAAAAGGTCATCACTTCCAAGCAAATTCATCTGGGCTTGGGAAGCCTTGATCTGTTCATCCAGTTCGCCAGAGGCTCTAAAAGCCTTGATTACGGCATCAGCAATCTTTTCGATGTTGAACGGCATCTCGCGGCCGTCGCGCTTTTTGACAGTAAAAATCATCTAAAAAAAACCTTCAATTCCCGTTTCCTCAAATATAGTCAAATTTTTCCAATTTTACTATATCTTGTGTTCGAGGTCGAACCACACCCACAAGATGTAGGTCGACATCACTACAAGTATAATAAATCTTAGTCCAATTTGGAAGATTTTTTGCACGTAAGATGTAATTTTTTTGTAATATATCCTCAACTTATCAACAAGAAAAAATAATGAACAATCAAATCACAATTCTTCTATCGCATCCGAACATTTCTAACTCCATGTTCAACAAACACTTAGTGGATATCAACAGAAAAAATCCCAATTTTGTGTTTCACCACCTTGACAAAAACCGGGTTAATGGCTACTTCGACCTGGAGGCCGAAAAAAAATTGTTGAGGGAGTCCAAGGCGATTGTTTGGCAGTTCCCTATATATTGGTATAACTCCCCCGCCAGTTTACGCGACTGGCAAGACCAGATCATGAGCCCGATTGTCTACAGCGCGGACAACTTCTTGAAGGGAATGCCCGTACGCGTCGTATTTACGGCAGGCGCCGCCGCAGAGCACTACACCCACGAAGGACTCAACCGCTACACCGCCGAAGAAATGCTCATCCCGTTCGAAATGACCGCAAATGCAGCCGGCATGAAGTGGTTTAAGCCGCTCGGATTCTACGGATGCAGCCCGGATATGACAAAAGCCGCCCTCGAAAAGGCGGCCAAGGAATATGAAGAAAGTCTGTTAGAACTACTTTAGTTCATAAACGACGCGGACAGAAGCGCTCACCTCGACGGAATCGGCAATCGCGGTTTCGTCGGGAGCGGCGGCACCGTCCATCATGGCATTAGCCGCAAGCATGACGCCCTTGGCACGGTAGACACGATTGTACTGGTTGTAGATGATTCCGCCGCCTTCGCCGTTGATTTGAAGAACGCGACCGAGCTTGGCGCCAACGCCTTCGGCATAGTCATTAGCCTTGGCGGTCGCCTTTTTACCCGCCGCCTTGATGACAGTAGACTGCACCGCATCAACATCCTTGAGCTGGGCGGACGTGCGCTGGATTTCGACATCCGGCTCCGAAGAAAGCGCCTGCACGAGAGCGGCGGCATCAATCTTACGATTTACCGTAATCACAAAGCTCTGCGTGGCCACGTAACCGACGAGTTCACGCTTGCTATTGCGATAAGACCATTCCTTGTGGATTTCGACACTGTTCTGTTCCACGTTGGACTGCGGAATTTCAAGCGATTTCACATTCTCGAAAATCACGGAACGGCGTTCAGCCAAGCGCTTGGAAACCGACTCCTTGTCCTTGCCGCGGATTTCGAGGCTAAAACCCATCTCGAACTTGTCGGCAGCGAACTTCTTGGTTTCGGACGCCGAAACTTCGATGCGCGGCACTTCGAATGCAACAGTTCCGTTAGATGCGGCCACAGGAACAGCCGCCGGTTCACTTTTAACGACGCGAATGAGAACGCACACGCAGACGATTAGCAGTACGAGATAGATGATATTGAGCAATTTTGAGATCATCGTTAAGCCCTCTTTTTAATGTTTTGAATTTAAAATAGTCATTTTCCAAGCGAAAGACCACTTTACTTCAGTTCAACGACCACGTTGACGCGAGAACTGACCTCGACAGAATCCGCAATCATATCACCGGCGCCACCTCCCAAAAGACCAGCCAAGCCTCCACCAAAACTACTTGAAAGCCCTCGTCTGTTCCCAAGAACGGTCCTACCCCTGGCATTGGATTCATAAGAAATCTCGTTGACAATATTGTAATCCTCAGAAGAGTTGTCCCCCACAAAAACAACATCGCCCAGTTTTCCACCAAAGCCCTCGGCAATCGCCGTCGCACGAGCCATGGCTTTACGCCCAGCAATTTCAGTCACAAGGACCTTAAGAGAATCGCGATTTTTCAACACGGACGAGATTTCACTAACAACAATATTGTCCGCACCACCAACCTCTGCCAAAAAAGCAGCCGCATCCTGCTTGGACGTAAAATTGACCGTAACAAACTGGCGGGCCCTAAAACGGCTCTTCTTGTGCGCATTGTTTTCCATATCCCATCTTGACTTGATTCCAATCCTTGCGGTATGGACTTCTATTTCGGATTCGGCAACGTCCAAATTTTTAGCAAGCGAAACGATAGAATCCTTCACACGCCCCACTTGGTTGTAGATTTCATCCCTGTTATTGCCATCAAGCACTGCCCCCGCAGAAATAGTAAACAAGTCCGCCAAGAATTTCTTAGATTCATCCTGACTCACCTGGACATAAGATTGCTTGGGTTCATCACGTCCCTTTAGCTGCACAGAAACATTCAATTCTGCGCGGATGCCAACAGAATCCGAATAGCCCGCATACTCTTTAACGTTGGAATTGCCTTCGGCAGCTAGAATTCTCCCCGCCGTAGCCCCGACGCTCCGGGCATATACATCGGCCTCTTTCAGAACCTTCTTGCAAGCACGCTTTATCGTTTCGACCTCTAGCGAATCTGCATTTTTCAATCCGCCAACAGTTTTAAGTTCATCTACAAAATCGAGAGTCGCCAATTTGCGTTCGACTTCGTCGGTACGGGACTTGTTCGGCAACTTGATTTCGATAACCTGCTGGGCCACGTAGCCTAGCAAAATTCTTTTTCCTTTGAGATAGTCAACATCGGTAGAAATGCTCATCGAATGCATGTCGTAACTTGATTTTTCGACATTCAATTCCTTGAACATCGAAAGCAACTTTTCACGGCTTTCGTTCAGCAAACTAAACGTCCGGCTCTTTTCCTTATGCCTTTGGATAATCTTGAACGTAATCTTGTATTCATCGGCAAGGAACATTTCACGTTCATAGTTCGAAAGAGAAATGACATTCCAGCCGTCCTTGATTTTAGCCTGTTCGCTCGCAACCTCAGGAGCCGTCGCAATCGCCGCATTCCCCTTGTTCGCCAGGTCGTCACGCCCGAGTTTCATCGAAAGAATCAGGCATACAAACGCAAGCACAATGATGACAATGTACGAAACCTTGTTTTGCATATATTTCTCCTTTTTTCAAAACATCCACAAAAACAAAACCGCAGGTGAATCATCCCTGCGGAATTCATTCAACGATAAACTACTTAATTTCTTAGTTGCAATTCAGAAAAATAATATTTACGGAGTATCTGCAGCAGTCCTCTGCAATCCTTGACGGCATATTTCATGCCATACGAAAGGAGCATGGCTTTGCATATACCTCGCACTAACATCGCCATTCACATAATCACTATAGAAGTTTTTTCGCATATCTCGACAATCCTGTTCATCCAACTTCAAAATTTTGATAGTTTCATCGCAGTCTTCTCGATATCTTACAGGTAATATCGAAGGATTCACATAAATACGACCATCACTAAAATCTATAAAGAACGACTCTGGTTGCATGGTAAATGGATCTATCGGCAATATCTTCGTACCTTTCTTTCTATTTTTACCTATACAACTTAACCGGTAATTATCCCACTCATAAGTCATCTGTCTCCCAATAGCAGAATTTGACTTAGGAATAAAATGATCCACCGAATCAGCACCAAGAGGTCTATCAAAGTAAATGGCTAGATATGCACAAATATGATTATAAGCCAAAGCCAAATCAGGAATACATTTCGTCCAAAAACTTTTAAATTTACTTGGCATTGCTTTTGGGTGACTTTTCAGCCATGCAATTCCAGGTTGTCTGACATCAGCATCAAAATTTGCGGGTTCAGGGGCTTTTGCGACTGGAATCATTACAACACACCTTTCTTTTGGCACATATATCGAATCAAGAACAATTCACGATCTAAAGGAGATAGTTTTTCAACAAGCTCATTAAACAATAACCTTATTCGATTTTTATCAGAGCGTTCTTCTTTTAATAAATCATATATTTGTCGTATTTTTTCACTTGATTCTATAGATCGAGAGTCTTTTAAATCAAACGCCTTGCTTTTAAGCCACGATTCTGATGTTCCCTGTTTTTCAAATTCTCTTTCTGTCAAAGATATTATTCCATCATTTTCATAATCAAAATCCAGCCATTTATCTTTACTTTCATCAAAAACATCTTCAAGCGAAGCCATCACCAACGGAGAATGCGTTGAAGCAATAATTTGAACTTTTCCCTTTGTACGAAGTCCCAGTATTTCACCAATAGAATCCAACAACGCCTTCATTATTTTTCTTTGCCAATTCGGGTGCAAATGAGCATCAACTTCATCCATCAAAAATGTCATTTGCGATGTAGAACGAATACCACGAATATCACAAGCTTTTTTATGTTCACTATAAGCCCAAGTAAGGCAATATGCTAACGACAAAATTCTCCGAATAGCTGAAGACGCATGCAAAACAGGAACTACCCCATAAGGCATTCTTATAGTCGGAATATCACGAACGTCATCTATAGAAATTCGTGTTGGTTCGTCAAGCCTCATTGTAAAATCAAACGGAGAAAGCTCTTGCAAAAGAAGTTCCATGCAATCATATTCAAAGCCTTTTTTATCTTGCCATTTAAGCAAATCAACAATCAAACCATTACAAACATTATTTCCATCTTGTTTCAAGCCATTCCAAATGTCATTAGGAGTAAAAACAAACGCAGACTGATATTTCGCATATTTACCGGAACGTTCTAAACTTGCCGACCAATAACTTCTAGCAGGATCCCATACACAAAGGCTACCATCAGCCAAGGCATAAACAACGAGCCCTGTTTTTAAAGGATTAAAATTTTGATTAACCCACAACTGCTCATTCCTATCAAACTTGGACTGATGCTTTTTACTACCCGAACCATAGCCCGTTAGAGTAGAATCAATAATCGCATCTTTTTTAGGATTTAACGGACGCCCCATTAATCCAGATACCATTCTAGGATTAACCTCTGCTGGCCAAAAGCTAGTCATGGCATACCAAATCATATCTAGTAAGAACGTCTTTCCCAAGCCATTATCACCCGTCATAATATTCAGACGCTCTCCAAACTTAACAGATAACTCCGGAATAGGACCTACATTTTTTGCAGCTATGGATTTAAGCATTTAAAGCTCCAATGTTCTATACTATGAATAATAACAATAAATAAAAACTCTTAAATTAAAGGCAAATCAAGTTCTCGCAAATATTCGTTACATTTTTTTCTTGCCGAAGCAATTTTTTCATCTGTTTTTTTCATTTGAGAGGCAACATCATCCAAGTCAACAAGAATTTCTTCCTTAGACAAACTTACATAACGAGATATGTTCAAGTTATAGTCGTTTTCTTCAATTTCTCGCATCGACACCTCGCGAGAATAACGAAGTTCTTCTTTTCGATACTGATACGTTTCTACAATTTTTTGAACATCTTCATCACGAAGCTCATTCTGACGGCGACCGGCTTTATAATGTTCTTCGGAGCTGGCGTTTATAAAAAGAATATTTTCATTTTTGCGACACTTTTTAAGGACAATAATGCAAACAGGAATACCTGTAGAATAAAACAGATTGGCAGGTAAACCAATAATCGCATCAATATAGTCGCCCTTCAAAAGTTTCTTTCTAATTTCTTCTTCCTTTCCTGTTCGGAAAAGAACCCCATGAGGAAGGATTATCGCCATCGTTCCATCTTCTTTCAAGAAATGAAAACCATGAAGCAAAAAAGCAAAATCAGCAGCAGACTTTGGCGCAACACCATAACGGCTAAAACGAAAATCTTTGGCCGTTTCTTCGTTAGGCTCCCAACGTAAACTAAACGGAGGATTCGCAACAATCGCATCAAATTCAATTTTTTTTGCAGGGTTCGGTTCGTTCAACAAGCCCCAATCATTCGTCAGTGTATCCCCATGAAAAATTTCAAATTCAGAATCCTTAAGGCCATGCAAAAGCATGTTCATGCGAGCCAAGTTATAGGTTGTCACGTTTTTTTCTTGACCATAAACCTTACCAATACTACCCTTGGGCATTTCGTGGCATACATTCAACAACAATGAACCTGAGCCACAAGTAAAATCAAGGACCTTGTCCAAATATTTTCTTTTACCTGTTTTGGGATTATGACAGTCTAGTGTGACAATTTTAGATAAAATAGATGAGATTTCCTGCGGAGTATAAAATTCACCAGCCTTTTGACCCGAACCCGCAGCAAACTTGCCTATCAAAAACTCATAAGCATCACCAAGAGAATCACTTTCGTTAGAAAAACCAGACAAATTTTCTTCAATGGTACTTATAATTTTTGCCAAGAGTTTATTTCTATCAGCGTAATTTTTGCCAAGCTTGTCTGAATTAAGATTTATATCAGAAAAAAGCCCTTTGAACGAACTATCAAACGATTCATTCTCTATATACTTAAAACCATTTTCTAGAGTTGTCAGCAAATCACCATCTTGCGTTTTGGCTAGTGATGCGATATGTCCCCATAAAAAATCGGGTTTGATCACATAGTGAATTTTGCGACGCATCTGATTTTCAAACATTGGCAAATCATCTGCATTTCGCTTACACCATTGACGTAATGCCACAGAAGAATCGCCATCAGGGAAATCCTTCCCCAATTCCTTTTGGGCTGCAGCAATATAATTATCTGACAGATACTTTAGGAATAAGAATGACAGCATATAATCGCGGAAATCATCAGCCATCATCGAACCGCGAAGGCTATCGGCAATTTTCCAAAGAAGCGAACCTAATTCATTTTGTTTAGTCGTCATATTTAAACCATCTATTTTTAAACTATACTAAATCTTCAGGTAATTCAAAGTGATACTTTCTTTGAAAATCTTCAAATAATTGAACAAACAATTCCGCATTATCACGAACCATACCTTTGGGTTCATAAACCGAATACCCTCCATGGCTCATAATATTAAGTAGTCGAGCATATAAATCTCTATCAGCAACACCATCTAAGCATTTCGAAAAATTATCTAATCCAAAAAATACAGATGTTTTTTCAAGAATGGCACGCATCATATTAAAATGATATGTTTTCAAAACATCTGATCTTGGAAGAGTTCTATTAGGCAACTCTTGTTCTCTAAATTTTTTTATACAATGCTGTAATTCACACAATTCACTAATATGATGGAAAAAAGGGTGATCAGTCGTAGTTCGCAATTTATACACATCATCTTTTGTTCTATATAAAAAATATGATTTATGAGCCTTTTGTTTCAACTCATTATAAATAACATTAAAAAAAAGACTATGATGAGATGAAATGATATACTTTTTCTTTTTTGTACCATTTAGTCCCTCATCTCTTTTCACTAACTGAGCCAAATCAGAAGCAACGGCTATTGCATTATTTTCATCTAAAGATGATATGGGATCATCAACATATATGTACTTTACCCAATTATAACTATTATGCCCTTCTATAACCAATTGGCAAACAGCCATAAAAACAGCAAATATAAAAATCATCTCTTCACCACGAGAAATTTTTATAAATTCTTGCGTAACGAATTCCGGTTCCGTATTATGCGGATTTTCTGAATGATATTTCGTATTTTTCACAGTTCTACTAAATGAAATTTTCCATTCACTGTAATCTATTCTAAAATCAAACTTAGCATATTTCTCTATTATCTCGTGAATTCGGCTTTCCAAAGCAAGCCCTTCTAGTCCACTAATAAAACGTGAATCAGCGTTTACTTTCAAAAAACGCCGTTGATTGTCTCTTAAATCATTATCCCAAGTAAATAGATCTTCGGTAAAAGCATTAAAATACAGAACACCGGGGTTATCATGATTTTTTCTTTTTACATAATCTTTAAAAGTCATTGATAACCGTGTTTTTCCGATGCCATTATACGCAAAAAGAAACAAACAATCCGAACTTCTTAAGTCATCAACAAATCTTGTAGTCAAAGTATCCAATGATTTAAACGTATCCATATTTTAACCTTTTTTATGCAAACAAACGCTGCACAAGTCCTTTCTTGTATTGAATTAGCTGGTCTTTCTTTTCCATATATAACGAAATCAGTTCATCAACTGACAAAATCGCTTGGGCAATCTTTTTTTGTTCTGGTAACGATGGAATTTGAACTTTCAGTTTCGATAATTTTTCGGCATGCAAATGTACAATAGCAAAGCCATGTGCAATTTTTGCAATATCATTTTTCTTAATATGACTCAAATAATACGCCAAGAACAAGCCGTCACAATTAGACCTAACAACATTGATGTCTCCACCTATAGCAATTCCATCTAGTGGTAAGTAAGAAGCTGTAGAAATATCTTCTGCAGTTTCACCTGTTGCAGGAATAATCACATCATTTTTTTGGCTAAAGAAAAGATTTTCAGGAGAAAGAACTGTATGAGACTTTACATCTTTCACCATTTCATGATAACGAGTGTACAGTTCACCATACCTTATGCAAGGAATATTTCCATCATCCGAGATTTCGGATTTTGAAATTCCCTTTCCCTTAAAAAAGCTTGCAAAATCACCTAAACAGCCATTTTGCCATTCCCGGTCATTTTTAAAATCAGAAAATCTGTAATCAGGAATGTTTTTTCCATTTCGAGGAAAAAGCTTTTGGAGCATTCCTATTTTCTGTTCTCGGAGTTCTTCTAATTTTTCTTGAGTAGCGTAAACCTTAGCATCAACAGAAGAAAGTAAATTTGCAATTTTCTTTTGTTCAAGCAAACTTTTTGGAAACGTAATTTTTTTTTCTTTTAATTCAGAAAAATGTCGCTTATACTCCTTTGATTCGATTGAATTATACAATAAATACTGATATAAATATAGTGAATCCAAAAAATTCTCGTTTTTTGATTTAAATATTTTTATTCCATCAGCTCCCTGAATAAACGGAAACGCAACTTTTTTCAAAATACAAGTATGGTCACCAAAAACAATGAGACTCTCACCAACCTCATTTATTAAAGCAGAAGCATCATCAGAATAACCGGATACAAACTTTTGAGACTGATCAACAATAGGAAACTTACCCTTACTTTGATAATCACCTGTTTGAATTTTTTTCGGAGGATTTACCATACTGATAACCTCTTCTAAAGAAGAACAAAACCACTCCCCGTCTTTCACAAACTCCGGGAAACGAATTTTCGGAAGTAAACATTTCTTCATCATATAGCCTAATCAATTCCTCTTTTCATATGCAGAAAGACCTGATATATCTTGCCCCGGAACCATTTTTCTTAACAATGGAGCCAAATCTATAGCTAGTTCCGTTTCCATATTCACTCTAGCTTTCCAGCCTAAATCAAGAGATTCCAGTAATTCACTTAGTTTATCTCCATCAAAAATTTTTCTGTTTACAACATCATCAACAAATTTTTGAACATCATCTAAATTTAGGCTATATTTTTCCGAGATTCGCTTCAATTCACTCGCCTTCTTTTCGTTTCTAAAATGTTCGTATCCATCCCTAACTTCCTGTTCGGTCATTCCGTTCACACCATCAAGACTATCAATGTAGGCAATAATATCATCCCTATCATCCATTAAATTTGCACTAGACCGAATCAAACTTACAAGCTGTTCTTTCGTAAGTTTGATTTTTGCTGATTTCTTTACATATTGCCCAATTAAGGTCATTATATAATCATAATCAATCAAAGCCGATGCAAATAAAACAAATTCAAAATCCAGATCAGTAATTTCTGGTGGAACAAGCTCCGGTTTCTGCTCCCGCTCAGCCTTCAACTGCCTAGCAATTTCTAAATAAGCCCCACGAAACGCTTGCAATTCATTTTCAGACAACAATGATTCTACAATTTCTTTCTGAGCATCATCTATATTTGAATATTGATCAAGTTGTATTTTATAACGCTGAACATCCTTGAATCGATTTACAAAATCCGACTTTTGTGCACCACCACGTAAATTTTGAATTTCAGAAGCCTTAAATGGCAACTCCCTTTCATTCATAAAATCACGCAAAAATTCAACAGATTTCTTATACTTTTGGACAATATTTTCAAAGGGTTCTACTAGCCAAATTTTTCTAGCATCACTTTGTTTTTCTCCAGAAAAAAGCGCAATGGCAGCATCAACTGATTCCGTTTGTCCTCTAAAGTCAAGAATATTTCCATAAGGCTTTGTAGCATTCAAAATACGATTTGTTCTTGAAAAAGCCTGAACAAGTCCATGATACTTTAAATTTTTATCAACGTACAAAGTATTCAAATACTTCGAGTCAAAGCCAGTCAAAAGCATATCGACAACAATAACAATATCAATTTTATTTTTATGCGGATAGTCCTTGTTGCTGTATTTTTGATTTTTTATTCTTTGCTGAACATCTTGATAATACGCATCAAACTCTTCAATTTTGTGGTTTGTATCATACTGTTTATTGTACTCCTTGATTATTTTTTTCAAGGCAGATTTCTTTATTTCTGGATTTTCTTCGTTATCAATTCTTTCTTGGGGCAAATCTTCCTGTATTTGCTTTATATCCTTACTACCATTAGCAGGAGGTGAAAAAACACATGCTACATTCAACGGAATATAAGAGCCATCAATTTTTTCGCGTTCTTTCTGCAAACTTTCAAATAGAGCATAATACTGCAAAGCATCATCAATTGAATTTGTGGCAAATATAGCATTGAACATGCGACTATTTGTCACCTGCTGGTGCTTATCCAAAATCGCTTCTACAACGGCCTGTTTTCTTGAAGTTTCATTACGTTTCTGAACATTTTCAAGTTTATAATAATCTACATGGAAGCGAAGTACATTTTTATCATCAATTGCATTTGTTATCGTGTAAGAATGCAATTGTTTTTCAAAAATATCTTCTGTAGTTGTATAGCGGGCTTCTTCACCTGAAACCTGAGTATATACAGCATTAGCTTCAAATATAGGTGTTCCCGTAAATCCGAAAAGTTGTGAATTTACAAAAAATTCCTTTATGGCTTTATGATTTTCACCAAATTGGGAACGATGGCATTCATCAAAAATAAAGATAATTCTCTTATTTTTTATTGGATACAGCTGTTTTTGGTAATTACGTTTGTTTTTGGGATCTAAAGCAATGCCTAATTTTTGAATCGTCGTAACAATTATCTTATTTGAATAATCTTCTGACAACAACCGACGCACTAGAGCATCTGTATTTGTATTTTCTTCGACACATCCATCTTGAAACTTATTGAACTCTTCACGAGTCTGCTTATCCAAATCCTTACGATCTACAACAAAAAGACATTTATCGACGTCAGGATTGTCCTTTAACAAAGTTGCCGCTTTGAACGACGTAAGAGTTTTACCACTTCCTGTAGTATGCCAAATAAAACCATTTCCACGGTTTTCATCAATACACTTAACAATAGCTTCTACCGCATATATCTGATAGGGGCGCATTATCAGAATTTTACGCTCACTGGCAACTAAAACCATATAACGGTTTATCATTTCACCAAGCTTGCATTTGGGCAAAAAAGCTTCTGCAAACTCATTCAAGTCTGTTATCTTTTTTTGGGACCTACTAGTCCACTGATAAACAGGAAGATACGATTCATCAGCATTAAAATTAAAAAACTCGGGATTGTTATTCGCAAAATAGTATGTACTATTCTGATTACTAACAATAAACATTTGCATGAAGCAAAGAAGCGAATTTTCATAGCCGTTTCCGGCATCATTTTTATAGTCAACAATTTGCTGCATAGCCCTATGCGGAACAATATCGTTCTTTTTCAGTTCCACTTGAACTAAAGGCAAACCATTTACAAGAATAATCACATCATAACGTTGGCAACTATTCCTTGTGTTTATTCGTAACTGATTTACAACTTCATATTCATTTTTACACCAATCCTTTATATTGACTAGCATATACTGTAGAGGCGTTCCATCTTCGCGCATAAAAGTATTACGTTCACGCAATCTTTTAGCAGAAGCATACACATCAGAAGTTGTAATCTCTTGCAAAAGGCGATTGAACTCAGAACCAGTCAAATGAACTTTATTTAGACTTTCAAACTTGTCACGAAAATTGTCTTCCATCGATTTTCTATCATGAATATCATCACGATAGACATACTTCATATCGACAAGTTTTTTTATAAAACCTTCTTCTATCTGTTTTTCTGAAATAGCCATTCTTCACCAATTTACAATGTAATTCAATTAAAAAATAATAAAAGGACTAAAGAAAACAAATAGGCAATATTTCAAAAACTCGCAAACGACACTAAAAATAAAAATCAATCCTTTTTATTTTTTATAAAAGCAACAACAAAATTCACGATAATCGCCACAACAATCGTTGTAGTCATGCTGATGAATGGCATCCATGGCCAGCTGAAGACTTTATCAAAAACGGCAGGCACGCCAAAGGCGGGGATTCCCTGGATAAGCACAAGGCTTACCATGCCGCAAATAACGGCGACAATCACGACCCAGGCACGTAACGCTTTTTCTGCGGTTCCAAAAATCTTGTCTGCAAAGAACGCGAGGAGGAACATGCCAAGAAGCGGGCCCGTGAAAAGCCCCGTAAAGAATAGGGCGTTCTTGAGGAGGCTCCCCTGCTGAGTGGCAGCAAAGAGTGCAAAGAACACGCCGAGCACGCCCCAGACGACCGTCCAGATTTTAGCACGCTTGAGCCCGCCCATTCCCGTCGCTTCTCCCCAACCGAGGAAGTCGCGCTCGGACGTATTGCTGAGAGAATTGATGGCGCCCGAAAGACTGCTCATGGCCGCCGCACAAATGGCAGCGACAATCAAACCTGTCACGCCAACCGGGAGACCGTTCACGATAAAGTACGGGAATACGTCATTCTGCCCGATGCCCGCCGGAACTGTAGCCACTTTCGAAACGTTGTAATAAACATAAAGAGCGGCGCCCACCCAATAAAAGAGAATCGAGACCGCGCAGCCAAGCACCATCGAAAGCACACTCGAACGGTTCGCCGCCTTCACGTCCTTGCAGCTGAGGTAGCGCTGTACAAACTGCTGATCGCAACCGCGAATGGCGATTTCAAGAATCGCATAAGCAAAGCCTGCCGAGATGAGCGTGCGCGCATCAGAAATATCCATCGAAGGATTCCACCAGCGCGTCTTGCCCGCTTCGCTTGCAAGTGTCGCCATTTCGCCAAAGCCACCCACTTGATTTGCGATAATCAAGAGCACAAGCACGCCACCGCCAAAGAACACGCAGAACTGCATCACATCGGTCCAGATGACCGCCTTGATGCCACCAAACCACGTGTAGAAAATCGCAATCGCGGCCGAAACGATTATCGCCAGTTTCAAGTCGATGTGCAAAATCTGCGCAAGCACAAGCGAAGGCGCATAAAGCAAAATGCCCGTGCGGAGGAGCAAATGCAAGCAGTAAAAAATCGCAGCCAAGCGGCGCACCGACTTGCTTCCGAAACGCACTTCGAAAAGTTCATAAGCGCTCGAAATGCCCGATGTGCGGAAGCGCGGGATAAAAACAAAGCCCACCACGAAAATGCTCAACAATGCGCCAATCTGGAACATCAAAAACGTCATGTCGTCGCCATAGACGTCGGCAGGCGCGCCAAGGAAAGTCGTCGCACTCACGGATGTCGCAATAAGGCTAATGCCCACGGCCACCCACGGCATCGAGCCGCCACCGAACATGTATTCCTTGAGGTTCTTGTTTCCACGGGACACCCACAGCCCAATCGCAAGCGAGAGGAGCAAGTAAGCGAAGAGAACTATCCAATCAATAGCGGTGAACATAGGTTAGTAGGAAGTAGGAAGTTAGAAGTAGGAAGTGGTTAGTGGCTGGTGGTTAGGGAGACGCTGTTTAAAAAATCTAGTTGGCAGAACTTAGCCCGCTTCGCTCTTAGAACTTAGTGTTTTCTTTTTAGAGAGAAGGAAGTGTTCTAAGTTCTAAGCTCTAAACAGCACCCACCGCTTCAGTTTCAACGGTTTCAAAACGCACGACCTGATTGCGGCCGCCGTCCTTTGCCTTGTAGAGCGCCTGGTCCGCATTGTTTACCGCCTTCTTCATGTCCGAGAATTCCGGTTCCACAAGGAAAGCGCCAATACTTACCGTCACGCGGAGCGGGTCCGTCAAGTGCACGTTGAACTCGAGCTTGCCCACCGCCTTGCGGATGCGTTCAGCTGTTTCAATCATGCCTTCCGGAGTCGTATCGACGAGTGCCACCACAAATTCTTCACCACCGTAGCGAGCCACGATGTCAATTTCCTTGCGGATTTCGCCACTAATCGCCGTTGCAATACCCTTGATGACTTCATCGCCTACCGGGTGTCCATAGGTATCATTCACACTCTTGAAGTGGTCGATATCCATCATCAAGACGCCAATATTGTATTTCTTGCGGTCAGCGCGAACCTTTTCTGTGCGGAGCGCTTCTTGTAGTGAGCGGTGATTCATAAGTCCTGTAAGGCCATCGCGCGTTGCAAGGTCCTTATCCTTTTCGACCTGAAGAGCTCGGGCATAAGCAAAGCCTGCGACACCGGCAAACGCCTTAAGGAGTTTCTTTTCGTGATCTTGATAGCGGTTGGTATAGCGGCTTTCAAGGCAAATGGCTAGTTCCGCAGTTCTTGCGTCCGGTTCAGAGGCAACCGGCATTACAAACAACTGACGCAGTTCCATATTGCGCTTTTCGGAATCGTTCAAGCGCGGCACGTAATCGGCATATCCCGAGGTAAACGAGCGGAAAACCGGGCGGTTTCTCATGAGCGCAAGCACGAAAATGCCTTTATCAGACAACGTAAACTTTTTATTAATAAACTGTTCAGAATCCACACCGACACAGTAAACAACACGACCGGAGCATTCCTTCGGTTTGTCGAGAGCAAGAATCGTCAAGCGGTCAAACGGTATGTTCTCCTTGACGTATTCAAACATTTGCTTATAGATGTCCTTCACCGTCATGGTTTGGAAGAACTTACGCTGGTAGCGGTAAAGCACACTGAACTGTTGCTGTTCAATGTAGTTCTGCGCCGATACATAGCTTTTGAAACTCACCATGAACATGACATGGGACATGAACATGAGCGCCTGGACATCGGCTTCCTTAAAAGCATTCGGCTGCAGGGAGTCTACCAAGATTGCACCAAAGCGGCGTTCTTCGCGGTCAAGTAAAGGAACGCCCACCAAGGAACGGATTCTTCTATTTTCAATGTAATACGGAAGACGTTTGCTTACAAACAAATCACCTTCCAAGATACGGGATACGCCTGGGCGTAAAAGTTGGCTCAAGATGCCCGTATTTTCGGTAATTTTCGCACTTGAATCAATGAAGTTCTGAATGTCACTCTGGAACGCCCTCAGCCTCAATTCGTTAACACTGCCGCCGCTCGTAAAAATCGTAAAAGTGTTGGCATCCGGCATAAGCACCTTGAGACAGCGCAAGATATCACCATACGCCTTATCGACATCAGAGTTTGCGCGTGACCAAATCTGGTTTACGCGGAGCGAGGAATCGGGTTCGTTCGTATCCGTCTTGACATTGTTCGTAAATTCATTGCGGATATCCGGAGAAACGACCGGAGTCAATGCGGTAGAACGCTTATCGCGCTTAATGACAGGAATCACAGAGGTATTCGCCGGAATGTTCGGGCGATTCATCACAGCAAGGGAAAATGCGACAACAGCAAAGGGAATAAGGAAAAGGAACATGCCCCCCTGAAAAGCAAGTCCCAATAATGCACCGGCTACAACAAACAAAATCTCAGATACGGACATTTAAACCCTCTACAAGCGGAATGATCGATATAACATGACAAACGCGAGACCGGCATAAATGAAGTGACTGTTCCACGCCGCCCAGAACGGCGACAAAGCTCCGTTTTCACCCATTTTAAGTCCAATTCTCTCAAGAATATAATAGCTAAAAACAAGCAACAGGCCAACACCGAATTTCTGGGAAAGGCCCCCTGAACGGCTATACCGGTGGCATAGCGCCGCCCCAATCAAAAGAACTATCAAGTTCATCCAGTGTGCGGAATACTTGAACTGAAGCGCGGTCTCCATCGCACGGGTTTCTTCACCCGAACGCCTAAGCACATCTATACGTTCCTTGACCATCTTGGAATCCATCTCGTCGGCAAGCTGGCGTTCGTTGATCAAGTCGTTCGGACGCGTCTTGACTTTTCCCTTCATGTTCTTCATGCGAACGGGAGTCACTTCCACGGAGCCGTCCTTTTTGAACACGCGGTGGTACCCATTTTCAAACCGCCAGAAACCGTCTCCACTCACAGAATCAGTCTCATGCCAGCGGATAGAGCGAACATCGTAACGTTCGACCAAACGTCCTCGATCGCGCACCAAGAGAACAACATCGCGTCCAACTTTATTCTTACCGGAGTAATGCTTAAAAAACCAGCTATTCTTTTCGCTATCAATAAACGTGAAATCCTGCTTTTCCTTGATGCGCGGGTTCTTGCGTTTTTGCGCATTGGTTTCCATGATTTCAAAGCGCTTGTGGTTTGCATCTGGGAGCCAGTGTTCGCTCATTTCATACGAACCAATGGACATGAGGATGCCCAAGAAGAATATCGGCAAAAGCGTCTTGAACGGACTTTGTCCCGAGCTCTGCATGGCGCTCATTTCCAGGTGCCGTGCCATATTCCCGACCGAAGCCAAAACCGCGATAAACAACGCCACAGGAGTAATCAAGTACAAAATATACGGAAGGTAACTCAGGTAGTAATCGCCCACGGCTTTCATCTCGCGAGCAGACCAAGTCTTGATATTACCAACAAAATCTATAACAACAAAAATAAGGACAGCACCGCAGACAACGATGAGGAACATCTTCAAAAAGTTCCAGATAAGGTATCTAGAAAATTTCATTCGAACCTCTTCTTGAGTTTACCGAACAGCCAACCAGCCGCCCTGACGCACTGGGTAATACCTGTATAACGGCCAACGATTTTAAAGAAGCGTAGAACTTTAGAATTGCCAGTAAATCGGTCGCGCACCATTGCACGCGTAAGGAGAATGCCAACGACACCGATAATGATATTCGAGATCCACATGGCAAGTTCCGGAGAGACCACCAAGCGGTCGGCCAAGTTTTCGCCACCGATAAGGCAAATCCAGTAGATGACAAAGAACGCAAGGCTATAGAGGATGCCTGTGCCAATACCACCTTTGCGAGCCATAATGCCAAGCGGCGCCCCAATCAGCACAAACACAAAGCATGCAAATGCGGTACTGAACTTTTTGTGGATTTCGACCAGGTACTGGGCGGCGCGCTTGAGTTCACCATCCATACGGCCCCAGGCACGCTCCGTCGAACGGAGGGCCGCTGTTTCTTGCACTCGGACTTTGCGAAGCCCCTGCACAAACTGCATAGAATCGCCCATCTGAACGCCATTTGCATTTTCGGGGAGAATCGAATCGCCATTGACAAGTTCTCGCAAGTTCATAAGAGTAGGCAAGCGGCGCGTCCTGGCCAGCACTGCCGCCGAGTCATAATTTTTGCGGGCATCCGTCACCACATCCCACATCATCTCGACGGGCATTTCACGGTCACTGCGATAACTGCGACTGCGGCGTTCCAGGCGGTCGTCCACGTTCTGCATCGCCAAATCCTGCGAGAAGAACCGGATGCGGAAATAGTTGTCGTTATCGTCGGGATCCACGAGATGCGTTTCGCCACTACGGAGCCTGAGCATGAGCGTAGCCCCGTTATCCACATAATCCATCGATGCGCTATCGGCATAGACAATTCTAGGTGCGCCTTTCTTTTCCATCTCAAAAATCTGGATACCGTACAACGTCCCCGACACAGGGTCAATGCGGTTTACCCAAAGCTGCACGCCGGGAAACTGCGTAATAAGGCGCCCCGCATCAATAAACACATGAGGCTTCTTGCGCGACACGGCGTTCATAAGTTCCACCGACCTGTGGTTTGCCTCAGGGAGCACCCAGTTGTTGAACACGACCATCACGACCGAAAGCAAAAGCGCAACAAGCAACACCGGGCGCATCAGCGACAAGGGAGAGATGCCCGCCGCTTTGACGGCCGTAATTTCCTGATCGCCAGACATACGGCCAAATGCCATGAGGCTTGCGACAAGCACAGCCATCGGAATCGAAAGCGAAAGCATCCATGCAAGGTTCAGCGCAAAAATTTCAAGGACCGTAGATGCAGGCAATCCCTTGGACAGCACATTGTCCAAGATTTTGACCAAAAAGTCAACTACAAACAAAAAAGTAATGCCAAAGAGCGAAGCCAAAAAAGGACCTATCAGCTCTTTCAAGACATAGCGGACTAAAATCATTTTTCTCTAGAGTCGTTTTTTTCTACTTTACAGCATGAAAGTTAGAATTAACCAAAGAAAAAAAATGAAAAAAGTTTTCAAGAGTACCCTGTTCGTTCCTTTTTTCCTTTATATGGCAACCATGATGGGTTGTTCCTCGACCTCTTCATCTAAAATAACCCATACCGAATGGTGCAAGGCCCGCTATGAGGCGTCAGAAGAACTCTACAAGGCAAAGAAGTACGGACGCGCCGTCGAAAAACTGGAAGAAATCCTTTCGACCTGCGCAGGGTCAGGCTACATGGAACAGGCGCAATTCCTGATTGCCGAAAGCCATTTCAACCTGGAGCAGTGGATTGAAGCCCGTGGCGAATACGGAAGCTTTATCGTGAACTTCCCGGGTTCTCCGTTTGCAGAAACCGCCGAATTCCGCAAGGCAGTTTCCTCGTTCAACATGGATTACAGGATTGACCGCGACGAATCCAACACGACAACCGCCATGAAGGACTTTGAACGCTACCTCGCAAACCACCCGAGCACCCCGCTTCGCGATTCCGTCAACTACTACTACAACCTCCTCGTCGATCGCGTGGCCGAAAAGGAATTCCAGACGGGCCGCCTCTACTTGCGCATGGAAAAGCCGCAAGCCGCAGTCATCTACTTCAAGGAATTTCTCGAGACCTACCCCAACGCCAAACGCCGCCAAGAAGCGCTATTCCTGATTTCGGATGCCTACACCGACCTGGACCAGTTTGAATCGGCAAGGCAATACCTCGCCGTCGCCCAAAACGAAGCAAGCGAAGACAAGGAAATTCAAAAACGCGTGAAGAAGGCCGAAGAAAAAATTGCAAGCGCCGAAGAAACCTACGAAAAGCGCCTCAAGAAAGAAGCCGAAAAGAAGCGCCTCCAGAAAGAAGAAAAGACACTCGCTGACTAGGCCTCCGGATGAAGTTTAAGTCCAGAAACTGCGTTTCACTGCTCACGGCATTGCTGTTTTCGGCAAGCGCCTTTGCCGCAAGTGAAGAGAAACTGGACCACGACAATTCCATCTTGTCCGTATTTGTGCAGCCGTCAATTTCGTTCATCAGCTTTACCGAGCGCGAATATTTCCAGGACGCCATCGATACCATCTACTATGGATTTAGGGAAAGTGCCGTCACCCACGCAGAGACATTAAACGTTGCCAAGCAGGATTTCCAGAAAGTGAACTTCTGCTTCCCGGTTACAGCGGGCATCCAGTGGCAATTCCGCGAAGACCAGTTCTTAAGCGCGGGCATCGGATTTATCTACGATAACGAATCCGTCGTGTTGACCGACCGCAAGAGCAATACGCACAGTTACGAGTACACGCTCCAGGGCATCCCGCTGTTTCTCGAATACCGCTTGGCGCTCCCCAAAAACTTCATTACTCTCAGCACAGGCGGGCTTTTCAGCATTGCAGTCCGTTGGTACTGGACTTTGCCTGGCACAGAAATTTACACGACATGGGGCAAGCTCGAAGCGGAAAACTCCCCCTTTGGCGCGGGTTTTGGCGTAAGCCTCGGCTACCTTTTTGCAAGCTGGAAAAACTTTAAGCTTTACGGCGACATCGGTTTCAATTCCATTTCGGTGAAGTCCGACAAGATGTTCTCGGCAATTGTCCCGAACGGTCCTGACGAAAAGGCAAAGTGGAACCTGGGTGGAATTCAGTTGCAAATTAGGGGTTCCTTTGGATTGTGGAACAAGCCTAAGCCCAAGGACGACGACGATGATGACGATGACGACGGAGACAAGAAGCCCAAGGTCAAAATCATCGACGATGTGAAAGATTCTGTGAAAACCGTCCAGGATAGCGCAAAGATTGATACGAGCGTAGTTCTAGATTCCGCAGGAATCGCCGACTCACTGAAAACAGCTGTGCAAGATTCAGTTGGAACTGCGCCGGAAAATGCGCCCGTCCCTCAAGACGCGCCACAAACAAGCGCGGAATCAGCAAACGTAAAAGCAAAAGGGGACTGATGAGTTTTTGGCCGGGGGAAAAATTGCGTTACGCCGAAACGCATTTTAAGTTCAAGTTGCCCTGGTCGCTCCTTTACAAGCCGTGGCCCGAAATTTTTTTCGATGCGCCGTTCCAATTTGTGCCGGGCGTCGAGCCATACCTCTGGATTGTCGTGCGTGACGCAGACCGTTTCCCGACGGCGATTAAAAATGCGGAAATCGTTTTAAAACGTATTGCAGACAAAGAAACTGCATCGGAACTTAATGATAATGTCATGGCGGACCCAAACCGCCATCTACCCGCGACGTCGCAAAACATAGTCATTTGCAAAGACTTGAATATCGACGTCAGCGAGCAGATGAAATTCATTCCGCTTGCGCTTGGGAAAATTCCGGCAGGTGCATATGAAGCGCACTGCAAGCTGACCGTAGAACGCAACGGCAAGACACAGACTTTTGAGCGCTGGAACCTGCCGAGACTTAAACCCGTCCCGCTCCGTTTCAAGATCTTGAACGAGATGCCGCCTATCGCCCCCGGCTATGCCGCGGGCGAAATGCACTGCCACACGCACTACTCCGCAGACCATGTGGAATACGGCGCCACGCCCGAAGTGTTGCAGCTTGCCGCCAAGGCAGTCGGGCTCGACTTTGTGAACTGCACCGACCACGCTTACGACTTCGCCTTCACGCAAGAAGATTACACCAAAGAAGCGGACTCGCCAGTGCCGAAATTCCAAAAACTGCGCAAAGAAATTGCGGCGCTCCCCACCAAGGATGATAAAGGCAACAATATGCCGCTCATGCTCGCTGGCGAAGAAGTATCTGCCGGGAACAGCAAAGGCGAGAACGTACACATGACTGTCCTCGCCCCCGAAGGTTACCTCCCGGGGCTCGGCGACTGCGGCCGCTATTGGCTCGAAAACCACCCGACGCGCAGCATCAAGCAAATTCTGAACATGACTGAGGCGCACTGCTTCGCAGCGCACCCGTTCCAGCAAATGGGACTCTTGGAAAAATTCGTGTTCCGTCGCGGTTACTGGAAGCCCGAAGATTTGCAACTGAAAAACAAGCATTCGATTCGCGGGCTGCAATTCTGGAACGGAAGTCGCGATGAAGGTTTCAAGCTCGGCCGAGAATTTTGGATAAATGAGTTAGGCAAAGGAAATTACTTGCTCCCCATCGGTGGAAACGACGCCCATGGAGACTTGAACAGTATGACGGCCGTAAACTTGCCGCTTATTTCGCTAAAGCACACACGTGCCCATACATTTGGAAAAGTCCGCACGGTTGTGAAAATCATGGACCCTACCGGCAATCCGATTTTGTCATTCCCGGCTACCTGTCCTCGCGCCTGTCCTCGCTTGACGGGGATGACGGGGACGACCGGGAATCTCCCTACACAGCCCCCGCTGACCCTCGACCTATTAAACGCCGCCTTCGCCGCAGACAACTGCTACATCACGGACGGTCCTGCCCTCTGGTGGGAACGCGACAAAAACGGCATCACGTTCCACGCCCGCAGCAACAAAGAAATGGGCGGAGGATTCCGCTACATCCGCATTTACGGGCGCCGCATACAGAGCAACGGCAAGCTTGCCCCCGAAGAAGAAGTCATGATCGGAAGCCTCATCGCAACGCCCGACCACGCCGACATTCCTGTTGCCACGCTTGGTTTTGCGTACGTCCGTGCCGAATGTGAAACCGCAACCGGCAAGTTTGCGCTCACGTCGGCAGCACAGTTGCGCTGACAGCGTTTCAAAAAACGCCTTAAACATTTGCTTTTGAAACGATTACATGTTATTTTTTGAATAAGCGGGGAAACGATTTGAGCTATTTCTTGTTCTTTGGGAATGTTTGAAGCCAATTTCCCTTTTTGGCACGGAGTTTGCATTTAAGGAAAAGTCCCCCAAAATCAGGAAGGTCGCCATGCCACACTTTATATCGCCCATGATTCGCCGTAGGCCATCCGCCGAAGAATTGCATGCAGCTTCCGCAAATCAAGAGTCCGCGCCCTCCCCGATTGAACAAAACATCGATTTTTCGCAGA